>NZ_CAUQCJ010000006.1:0-63796 GCF_963516515.1 uncultured Streptococcus sp.
GTAGCGGGTGCCCACGGAGGACTTACACCTCAGATATACGACATGCCCGTCGTACCAAAAATCCCCTTAGAAATCCGCTTCTAAGGGGTTGTCTTTATCCTGCTGCTTGGGCTGGTTCTGCTGGTTTGGTCTTTTTATCTTTCTTGCTACTAGTGATGAGACGGCGCTTGCTATCTCGGATGCTATTGAGTTCCTTGAGGAGTTGAGTCAAGTGTTCCTTTTCAGGGTAGGCTTCTGCACTGGCTGCTGTATAGCGCATAAAGAGGTCGTAGCCAGTTGAAAGTTCGGTACGGAGTTGTCTGGTCTTACCAACTTCCTTGGCAGACTTAGAAGCACGCGCCTTACTTTCCACTTGGTCATATTCCTCTTGAGCATTGATCACAGCCGTCAACATAGGAGTCAGTCCTAGACTGGTCACTGCCTCATGATAAGGTGTTTCACTAAGCGTTTTGAGCAGGCTCTTGATTTCTGCCGTTTCTACATCATTGCTGCGCTTAGTGATGTCCTTGTACTTAGCAAAGACTGGTTTCAGAGTTTCATGAGATTCTTTGAGCTTGGTATCCTTAATCTTAGCAAATCCTCTATGGAGAGTAAAGAGACCGACCAAGGCACTATCACGATTGCGATCGACTTCTGTTAGATTGCTAGACTCTTTCGTCTCCACCGCCGCAAGTTGAGCTTGAAAATCATCCAGCTTGGTCTTGAAGGGTTCCAAATGTTTGGAATACATAGTTTCATCCTTGTTTGCCTTAGAAAAAGTGGCCAAACTTTGATGAGTATCCATCATCAGGCTTTCAAACTCACGGTTGGTAAAGTTGCTGTAACTAAGAGGGCGAATAGCGTATGTTTTTGTCATGATGATATCCTTTCTATTTAACCAATCATTTATTGTCTTCTTTATCAAACCAAGAGTGGAGTAGATCTGCAAGATGAGGTTCTCTTGGAACAGATTTTACAACACTCCCTCTCCTGTGTTCTATTAACATCGAACTGTCCTTTACTTCAAAGACTTGAAATAATGCACAGACCAAAAATAGAAGCCCCCATAAAGGAAGTATCGATAGAATACTCTCCTCATCATCTCTAACTTTCTTCATCGATTTTTCTCCTTTAAGTTGATACATTCATTCTAACAGTTTCCAAAACCATTTTAACCCCCATCCGCTCAACTGTCATTATTTCCATCTAAAACGTACTTTTCAGGACTAATCAGACAGTTCAAAATAATACTCAATGAAAATCAAAGAGCAAACTAGGAAGCTAGCCGCAGGCTGTACTTGAGTACGGTAAGGCGACGCTGATGTAGTTTGAATTGGATTTTCGAAGAGTATTAAAAAATCCCTATCTGACTGGACACACACTCCGTCCATCAGATAGAGATCCTTACTATTTTTAGATTTTGACTTTCCTAGCTTTAGAATACATTTAAACTTTAGGAAAGACGACTATTCGAAAGCTAGAAGACCTCAAAACTCTCTCAGATAAGCTATTCGAAACTTAGAATACTTGTAAATTTATGTAAGCACACTTATTCTAAACTCAGAATACACATAAACTTTAGGAAGTAAGCCTATTCTAAGTCTCGAAGAACTATCTCCCAACCCTCAACGGCTCAATGACTTCCTCCACCAGTTGGGTATAAGCTTCCTTGATTTGTTTTTTATAGAGGAGAGGATTGAGGGCATCCGCCACCTCTAGCTTATAATCCTGATAGCGCTGGCTCTTGGTCAGCTGGCTTTCTCCTAGTTGTTTTTTAGCTCCCTTACGGTAGTGTTCGACATAGTAACGGAGTTCATCCTCGCCGACATACCAGCGCTTGCTAAAGACTTGGATGTGCTGCTGGATGACAGCCTCGATCATCTGATCCAAGATATTTGCGATAGACTGACCACGATAGCTTTCCGGATGTTCTTGAACTTCTCTCCAAAGTTCAGTGATGATCTGGGCAAGATTGGGATTGGTCTTCTCAAGACTCTGAATATAGTTATCCACGGCTTCCCTATCTTGAGCGCTTAGGTTCTTTTCTTGACTTTGACCTTGCTCAATCAAGCTTTGGATCAAGGTTAAGATATAGGCATAGTTGATCTCATCCACTTGGATAGACTCCAGTTCATAGTGGATATCAAGTGGTTCACCATCGTCATCATCCTCTACTCGGCTTTTTAATTCTGCAAGGACATTTCGATAAAGTCCCAGATACCTTTCCAACTTTTCTCCATCAAGTCCTGTCTGACTGTAAAGCTCTTCCTCATCATACTCTTTATACACTCGGATAGAGGCTAGGTATTTATCAAAGGCTTGATAGGTTTTAGCTAGTTTCCTCAACTCAGGCGTAGAGACTTGCTCGATTTGGAGTCCTTCCTCAGGATCATCGGTGATAAGATTTTTGAAATCACTGCAACTCCGCAAAAAGTTTCTCTTTTCCTCTTCCCAGCTTGGGGCTAGGACCTCGTTTTCACCACCATTTGAGTAGAGTTTGAGGGCATTATCTACTGCTTCCTTAAAGGCTAGAGGCTTTTGGAAGGTAATGATATGACCATAGGTCTTACTAGAATCAAAAATACGATTGGTTCGGCTAAAGGCTTGGATCAAGTCCTGCGGTTGCATGGGTTTACGGTCGATAAAGAGAGTCGACAAACAAGGAGCATCAAATCCTGTTAAGAGACGATTGACCACGATGACTAAGTCCAACTGTTCCTTGCGATAGAGGTATTTGTCCTGCTTTCGAGCTAGGCGGTTATTGACATCCGTATTAAAGCCACGAAGATCCGCCATGGTAAAGTGGGTATCAAACTCTTGGTTGTAGTCCTCTAAGACTTGCTTCATGTGATCTTGATTGGCTCTAGAGTCTTCTTCATTTTCAGTGACCGAGTAGGTGATCGTCGCCTTTGGAAAGTCTGGAAGGACCTGCTTGACCCTTTCCGATACTTTAACTCTCGTCTCCCCAGCCTTGACTCGTTTGAGCAGGTCATAGTAGGCTTGGGCTTGAGGGATTGACTTGACGGTCAGGATAGCATTATAGGTCTTACCAACTCCCTTTTGGAAGCCTAGCTGTTGACAAGATTTATTGATAATGGCATCCAAGACTTCCAGCATATGTTCCTCATTCTCATACACGGTATCTGGTATGTCATTTTCAGATTTATCCGTGATGAGGGTATTGCGATAATCTACCTTAAAGCCTAAAACTGCTCCATCATGGATGGCTTCCTTAACCGTATACTCATGGAGACGGTCACCGTACTGTTGCTGGGTGGTTTGGGCTAAATCACCGACTTGCTGGCGTTTATTTTCCTTAAAGATGGGTGTTCCTGTAAAACCATACCAGAGCGACTGTGGGAAAAAGGCCTTAATGTCTTTTTGTGTTTGAGGTGTTACGGCACGGTGGCATTCATCCACGACAAAGGCCACTCGAAGACCCTTGATTTTGTCCGCATCTCTTTGGTAAAGACCTTGTTCAAACTTACGCATCATGGTGGTCATTTTCTGGATGGTCGTTACCACCACACGCTTATCATTACTTCCTAGTCGCTTGACCAAATCATGAGTATTATCCGTCTCATCAATATCAATGACATCATTGGTCGCATAGGAGAGAAATGACGAAGTGGTCTGTTGGTCCAAGTCTCTACGATCAACGACAAAAATCGTCTTTTGGATGGATGGAATTTGGAGGAGATTCCGAGCTACCTTATAGGAGGTCAAGGTCTTCCCTGAACCTGTCGTATGCCAGACATAGCCTGATGCTTGATGGCGAGAAGCTTCTTGCACTGCTTCGATTGCATGAATCTGATAAGGGCGCAAGAGGATAAGAGCTTTCTTGCTATCATCAAGGACAGAATACTGCATAACCATCTGGTGGGCACGAGGGATAGAAAGGACTTCGTGGGCAAAGCTGGTCAAGCTCGTTACGGGTTGATTATCCTTATCCACCCACTTGGTTAGAAATTGCTTGTTGAGTTTATTTTCCCTAGCTGCAGCGATATAGCGTGTGTCTACTTTATTGGTCACAACAAACATCTGTAAGCTAGAGTAGATGCCACGGAACTTTCCTTCCCTATCATACTTCTTAATTTGATGAAAGGCATCTAGAAAAGCAACTCTGGGACTTTTAAGCTCGATCTGAATCATTGGAAGGCCATTGATCAAGAGGGTCACATCTAGCCTGCGGTCTTGATCCTGAGGATTTATCTTATCTCTCTCGACTTGGTTGACAACCTCATAACTAGACTTACCAGCTGCGATATTGTCTCGCCAAATGACAGATAAACGGATAGTCCCCAAACTAGCATCTTCTCTCTGAACCTCAACCTTGGCAATGCCATTTTCGCCGACCAACCACTTGGCCGCATCATAGTAGCTAACAAAGTTCAGTTGATTCTTTATCTGGCGTTTTTCCTGTTCTGTCAGGGGATGATCTGCCAATAGAGCCACATTGTTCTGGGCTAGCTTTTCAAAGAAGTTTTCCCATAATTGCTCTTCTGTTTTAAGGTCTTCTCTGTATGTCCATTGACTTTCCCCAGTCACCAGTTGGTTGATCAGTTGTTTTTCTATCTCCAGTTCTGGTTTTACCTGTATCATACTCTCTCCTTTGCTACATGTCTGCTCCCTTTATTATAGCATGTTTATCCTCAAAATCCATCACTCTTCCCATAGCAAAAACACTCATTCCCCCTTTCTCCTCCAAAATATGGTATAGTAGAATTATACTATCTATGAGGAGTTTACATGTCACAGGATAAACAAATGAAAGCTGTTTCTCCCCTTTTACAGCAAGTTATCAACATCTCATCGATTGTCGGTGGGGTTGGGAGTTTGATTTTCTGTATTTGGGCTTATCAGGCTGGGATTTTACAGTCCAAGGAAACCCTCTCTGCCTTTATCCAGCAGGCAGGTATCTGGGGGCCACCTCTCTTTATCTTTTTACAGATTTTACAGACTGTCGTCCCTATCATTCCTGGGGCCTTGACCTCGGTGGCTGGGGTCTTTATCTACGGTCACATCATCGGGACTATCTACAACTATATCGGCATCGTGATTGGCTGTGCCATTATCTTTTATCTGGTGCGCCTATATGGAGCTGCCTTTGTCCAGTCTGTCGTCAGCAAGCGCACCTATGACAAGTATATCGGCTGGTTGGATAAGGGCAATCGTTTTGACCGTTTCTTTATTTTTATGATGATTTGGCCCATTAGTCCAGCTGACTTTCTCTGTATGCTGGCTGCCCTGACCAAGATGAGTTTCAAGCGCTATATGACCATCATCATTCTGACCAAACCCTTTACCCTCGTGGTTTACACCTATGGTCTGACCTATATTATCGACTTTTTCTGGCAAATGCTTTGACACGTAAAAATCCGTTTGGGAAACCAAGCGGATTTTTAAAGCGTGGATTGACTATAGCTTAATACTAAATATAATTTGGTATGGAAATCATGCCTATTTATCGATAGTGAGGCGAGGACTTACCTAGCCTTTCCGCCGTGATGGAAACACCTGAAATCGAATGGTTTCAGGTATTCGGAAACTTTGAGACATTAGGCTCAAAGTTTAGGTATGGAATTTCGAAGAAAGTCGCTACCGTCCGTAACCACTTAAGGAAAGGCTCAAAAAACATTGTCTTCAAACAAAAATCCGTTTGGTTTACCAAGCGGATTTTGTATTTTATTTTGAAACTTCTTTTGCAAGGACAAAGTTCCCAAGAGTAGCAGAGCCATTTCCTGCGACTGCTGGAGTGACGATGTAGTCACGCACATCCGGTACTGGTAGGTAGCCGTTGAGAAGAGCTGTAAATTTCTCACGGACACGATCCAGCATGTGTTGTTGAGCCATGACCCCTCCACCAAAAACAATCACGTCTGGGCGGAAAGTCACTGTTGCATTAACCGCAGCTTGAGCGATATAGTAGGCTTGAACATCCCAAACAGGGTTGTTGAGTTCAATATTTTCCCCACGAACACCTGTACGAGCTTCCAAACTTGGACCAGCTGCATAGCCTTCCAAACATCCCTTATGGAAAGGACAAACACCGTTGAATTCTTTTTCAATATCCATTGGGTGTCTAGCAACATAATAGTGACCCATTTCAGGGTGACCCACACCTCCGATAAACTCACCACGTTGGATGACACCTGCACCGATACCTGTACCGATTGTGTAGTAAACCAAGTTTTCGATACGGCCACCAGCATTGTTACGGGCAACCACTTCACCATAAGCAGAGCTGTTTACGTCTGTAGTGAAGTACATTGGCACGTTGAGGGCACGACGAAGGGCACCAAGCAAGTCCACATTTGCCCAGTTTGGTTTTGGAGTCGTTGTGATAAAGCCATAGGTTTTTGAGTTTTTATCAATATCAATCGGACCAAATGAACCAACTGCAAGACCAGCAAGGTTATCGAATTTTGAGAAGAACTCGATGGTTTTATCGATTGTTTCGATCGGAGTTGTTGTTGGAAATTGTGTTTTTTCCACAACATTAAAGTTTTCATCACCGACAGCACAGACAAACTTTGTACCGCCCGCTTCCAAGCTTCCATATAATTTTGTCATGATAAACCTCTTGTTTTTATTTTCTTTATTATAGCATATTTCGAAAGTCTAAATTTCTCTATTTTTTAGATTTTCCTCTGTAAATCTTACCATTCAAGCAAAAACGAACAAACATGTCATTTGTTCGTTTTCATTTTGAGAGGATTAATTAGATTTTCACTTCAATAACGGCATCACCCATAGAAACTGAACCTGTTGCGACTGGAGCTACTGAAGCGTAGTCAGCTGTATTTGTAACGATAACCATTGTTGTATCATCAAGACCAGCTGCAGCGATTTTGTTTGAATCAAATGTTCCAAGAACATCTCCTGCTTTCACCTTGTCACCTTGAGCAACTTTTGCTTCAAAACCTTCACCGTTCATTGTTACAGTGTCGATACCAACGTGGATCAAGACTTCAGCACCATCAGTTGTTTTCAAACCAAAAGCGTGTCCTGTTGGAAAGGCAATTGAAACTTCAGCATCAGCTGGTGCATAGACCACACCTTGACTTGGTTTCACAGCGATACCTTGTCCCATAGCTCCACTTGAGAAGACTGGGTCATTGACATCAGCAAGAGCGACAACGTCACCGACGATAGGAGTTACAAGTGTTTCATTTTGAAGAGCTGCTGGAATGTTACCAGTTGTTTCTTCTTGGACCAAACGTTCTGTCTCTACTTCAGTAGCAACTTCTTTTTCATCCTCATAACCAAACATGTAAGTGAGGGCAAAACCAAGGGCAAATGATACGGCTACCATGAGAAGGTATTGGGCAAGTTGTCCGTTACCGATGTAAAGCATTGTACCAGGGATGATGGTGATACCATTACCAGTACCAGCAAGTCCAAGGATTGAAGCCAATCCACCACCGATTGCACCAGCAATCAATGAAAGGAAGAATGGTTTACGGAAGCGCAAGTTTACCCCGAAGATAGCAGGCTCTGTAATACCGAGGAAGGCTGAAAGAGCAGCTGGGAAAGCAAGTGTTTTCAGTTTTGGATTTTTAGTTTTAACACCAACCGCAACAGTCGCAGCACCTTGAGCTGTCATAGCAGCTGTGATGATTGCGTTGAATGGGTTAGCATGGTCAGCAGCAAGCAATTGAACTTCAAGCAAGTTGAAGATGTGGTGCACACCTGACACGACGATCAATTGGTGAACCCCACCAATCAAGAAACCACCAAGACCAAATGGCATACTAAGGATCGCTTTTGTCGCGATAAGGATGTAGTTTTCAACAACGTGAAAGACTGGTCCGATGACAAATAGTCCAAGGATAGACATGACCAAAAGTGTCACGAATGGTGTTACCAAGAGGTCAATGACATCTGGAACAACCTTGCGGACAGCTTTTTCAAATTTAGCTCCGACAACCCCGATGATGAAGGCTGGAAGAACGGAACCTTGCAAACCAACAACAGGAATGAAACCAAAGAAGTTCATAGCAGTTACTTCACCACCTGAAGCGACTGCCCAAGCGTTTGGAAGTGAGCCAGAAACAAGCATCATACCAAGAACGATACCAACGGCTGGATTTCCACCGAATACACGGAAGGTTGACCACACAACCAAACCTGGTAAGATAATGAAGGCTGTATCTGTCAAGATTTGAGTGTAAGTTGTCACGTCAGCTGGCAGTGTCATTCCAAGAGCAGTCAAGAGACCACGCACACCCATGAAAAGACCTGTCGCTACGATAACTGGGATGATTGGAACGAAAACGTCACCGAAAGTACGGATAGCACGTTGGAACCAGTTCCCTTGTTTGGCAGCTTCTGCTTTCATGTCATCTTTAGATGATGTTGGCAAACCAAGTGCAACAACTTCATCGTACATTTTGTTAACTGTACCTGTACCAAAGATGATTTGGTATTGACCTGAGTTAAAGAAAGCACCTTGAACTTTTTCCAAGTTCTCAATCACTTCTTTATTGATTTTTCCTTCATCTTTGACCATGACACGAAGACGAGTCGCACAGTGAGCTACACTGTTGACATTTTCACGTCCGCCCAAGGCATCGATGACTTTTTTTGCAATTTCCTGATTGTTCATTTGCAAAAATCTCCTTATATAAAATTTTGTTATTGTTTGAAAGCGATTTTATTCGCCCTACGACTATTATTTTATCATGTTTTAGAAATATGTCAAGCGTTTTGCAGAAAAAATATTCTATCCACTTAGTAAGCTCGCTTTAGATTGATTGATTTTGACTGTTTTAGCAGGAATTCCTTAAAAAACAAGTTTGAAATCTTAGTTAAAAGGCTTTTGTTTCATTATCTTTCATATTTTCTTGAAAAGTTGATTAATTTCCTGCTTTAAATTTATGATAAACGTTTAACAGTTTTTTCTCTTTTTTAACATAAAAGGCTTGCATTTTTTATCGAAAACGGTTACTATTAAAAGTGATAAGATTTTTGGAGGAATGAATGAATGGAATGGACAACTGAGCGTCGTTACAGACTTTATCAAGATTGGACGCAAGAAGAAATTCAACATATAAAGGAAAATATGGCTCAATCTCCATGGCATACTCATTACCATGTTGAGCCAAAAACAGGACTTCTCAACGACCCAAATGGCTTTTCTTACTTTGATGGGAAGTGGATTGTTTTTTATCAGAACTTTCCTTTTGGTGCAGCCCACGGTTTGAAATCTTGGGTTCAGCTTGAAAGTGATGATTTGGTTCACTTCACGGAAACTGGAGTCAAAGTTTTGCCTGATACTCCATTAGATAGCCACGGTGCCTACTCTGGTTCTGCCATGCAATTTGGCGATCAGTTATTCCTATTTTATACGGGAAATGTTCGCGATGAAAACTGGATCCGTCACCCATACCAGATTGGGGCTTTGATGGACAAGGATGGCAAGATTACAAAGATTGACAAGATCTTGATTGATCAGCCAGCAGACTCTACTGACCACTTCCGTGATCCGCAAATTTTTAACTTCAAGGGCCAATATTATGCCATCGTCGGTGGACAGGACTTGGAGAAAAAAGGCTTCGTTCATCTTTATAAGGCTGTAGACAACGACTACACAAACTGGCAAGCAGTTGGCGACCTTGACTTTGCTAACGACCGCACTGCCTACATGATGGAATGTCCAAATCTGGTCTTTGTAGGCGAGCAACCTGTCCTTCTCTACTGCCCACAAGGATTGGATAAAGAAGTTCTAGACTACGACAATATCTATCCAAATATGTATAAGATTGGGGCTTCCTTTGACCCTGAAAATGCCAAAATGGTAGATGTGTCTCAACTTCAAAACATGGACTATGGTTTCGAAGCCTATGCTACCCAAGCCTTCAACGCTCCAGACGGACGTGCTCTAGCAGTTAGCTGGCTTGGATTGCCAGATGTTTCTTACCCATCTGACCGTTTTGACCACCAAGGAACCTTCTCTTTGGTCAAAGAACTGACTATCAAAGATGGCAAACTCTACCAATACCCAGTCGCAGCTATCAAGGACCTTCGTTCTTCTGAAGAACCTTTCTCAAACCGTGCCCAAACCAATAACACTTACGAACTCGAACTCAACTTAGAAGCCAATAGCCAGAGCGAGATTGTCTTACTTGCTGATCAAGAAGGCAAGGGACTTTCCATCAACTTTGACCTTGTAAATGGTCAAGTGACAGTGGATCGTAGCCAAGCTGGTGAACAGTATGCCCAAGAATTTGGTACAACTCGCTCTTGCCCTATCGATAATCAAGCTACTACTGCTACGATTTTCATCGATAACTCTGTCTTTGAAATTTTCATCAATAAAGGAGAAAAAGTATTTTCTGGTCGTGTCTTCCCACATGCGGACCAAAATGGTATCCTCATCAAATCTGGAAACCCAACTGGAACTTACTATGAATTAGATTATGGTCGCAAAATTAACTGATGTCGCCAAACTTGCAGGCGTTAGCCCTACTACCGTTTCTAGGGTTATCAACAAAAAAGGTTATCTCTCTGAAAAAACCATTCAAAAGGTTAATGAAGCCATGCGGGAATTGGGCTATAAACCCAACAACCTAGCTCGTAGTTTGCAAGGAAAATCAGCCAAGTTAATCGGTTTGATTTTCCCAAATATTTCCAATATTTTCTATGCAGAATTGATTGATAAGCTGGAACACCAACTCTTTAAAAATGGTTACAAGACCATCATCTGCAACAGCGAACACGATTCTGAGAAGGAACGCGAATACATCGAAATGTTGGAAGCCAATCAGGTGGACGGTATCATTTCTGGTAGTCACAACCTAGGAATTGAAGACTACAATCGCGTGACAGCGCCGATTATTTCCTTTGACCGAAACTTGTCACCAGACATTCCTGTCGTTTCCTCTGACAACTATGCTGGTGGTGTTCTTGCTGCCCAGACCTTGGTTAAGACAGGCGCCCAGTCTATCATCATGATTACAGGGAATGACAATTCTAACTCGCCAACTGGACTACGCCACGCTGGTTTTGCCTCTGTTCTACCCAAAGCACCTATTATCAATGTTTCCAGTGACTTTTCTCCTGTCAGAAAAGAAATGGAAATCAAGAATATCTTGACCCGCCAAAAACCAGATGCCATCTTTGCTTCGGATGACTTAACAGCTATTCTGGTCATTAAAATTGCTCAAGAACTAGGCATTTCTGTCCCAGAAGAGCTCAAGGTCATCGGATATGATGGGACTTACTTTATCGAGAATTACTATCCTCAACTAGCTACTATCAAGCAACCTTTGGAAGAGATAGCTTGCCTCACTATTGACCTCCTCTTGCAAAAGATCGAAGGCAAGAAAGTCGCAACAACTGGTTACTTCTTACCAGTTACTCTATTACCAGGAAAAAGTATTTAAATACAAGAAAACTCAGACCAATTCGTCTGAGTTTTTTATGATCTTAAATTTTCTAGATAGCGCTGGGCGGTCTCTAGGTTAAAGGTCTTATCAGTAATGAGACGCTCAACCAGGGGAGCAACTTCAGACTCACTAGCACCAGCTAGGAGAGCTAAGGATTTGGCCTGTAATTTCATGTGGCCTTGCTGAATCCCTGTACTCACCAAGGCTTTTAGGGCAGCAAAATTTTGGGCAAGACCGATAGACACGATAAGCTGAGCTAAGGATTTGGCAGAAGGATTTCCCAGTAGCTCATGACTGAGAGCTACACGAGAGTTAAGGCCGATAGAGCCACCCTTGGTCGCTACAGGCATGGGCAGGGTCATCTCACCAACTAATTCTTCTCTTTCAAGGTCCAGCGTCCATTGACTAAGACCTTGGTAGCGCCCGTCTCGACTGGCAAAAGCATGAGCTCCTGCCTCAATAGCACGCCAGTCATTACCAATGGCAATCAAAATCGCATCAATACCATTAAAAATCCCTTTATTATGAGTAGCAGCTCGATAAGGATCAGCCTGCGCAAACTGGCTGGCCAAGGCTATCTTCTCTGCAATTTCACGTCCTTGATCCTTTTGGCGGCTCAAGTAGCGAAAGGCAATGCGACAGCTTGCAGTCACCAGAGAATCGGTCGCGTAGTTGGACAGAATTCCCATAAGACTCTGCCCCTGACTGAGTTCTTCTAAGACTGGTTTCAAGGCTTCCAGCATGGTGTTGAGCATATTGGCTCCCATGGCTTCCTGGGTATCGACATGAAGATAAACGACTAGAAAGTCTGTTTCGCTTTTGAGCTGTTCTACATGTAAATCACGCGCCCCACCTCCTCGTTTAACGATAGAAGGATAGGCTTGATTGGCAAGTTCCAAGAGCTCAGCCTTCTTGCTAGCAATTTTCTCTTGCGCTTGTCCAGGATTAGCAACTTGATAAAGAGCTACCTGCCCAATCATCTGGCGCTCATGGACTTGTGCAGTAAAGCCACCTGCTCGCTTGATGATTTTGCTGGCATAACTAGCCGCAGCAACCACAGACGGTTCTTCTGTCACATAGGGAACTGTGTATTCCTGACCATTGACGAGGACCTCTGGAACCAGCGAATAAGGCAGAGAAAAAGTCCCCACTACATTCTCACTCAGCTGGTCTGCGACAGTCACGCTAATCTGTTCATCCTGATTCAAACTCGCTTGCTTGTCAGGACTAAGGAGCGCCTGAGCTTGTAACAGCTCGAGGCGCTCATGGTATGATTTTTTAGAAAATCCATTCCAACTTATCTTCATTATTTTTCAACCTTGCTATAACGGCGTTGGTGGTCGATAATTTCAACCAAGGCATAGTCTTGATTTTCATATCCAGTAAACTGGGCTGAGTTTGTTTCATCCAATACCACTTCCTCAAAGAAGACCTTTTCATAGTCGGCGACGGATAGGGCAGTACGTTGGTTGAGCTTATTCAAGCGGTCTTTATCTAGATATGCTTCATATCCTTCAACCAATTCACCACTGAAGAACTCAGCCACGGCACCACTTCCGTAACTATAAAGGGCAATTTTATCTCCAGCTTTCAGGCTCTCTGTATTTTCCAAGAGAGACAAAAGTCCAAGGAAAAGTGAACCTGTGTAGATATTCCCCACCTTTTGACTGTAGAGAATAGACTGGTCAAAATGCTTTTGCAAGAGGTCTTTTTTCTCTTGAGGCAGGCTCTTATCCATGATTTTTTTCAATCCTTTCAGCGCTAATTTAGGATAAGGCAAGTGGAAGCAAACCGCCGCGAAATCATCCAAAGTAAGCTGGTAGCGTTTTTGATATTCAAGCCAAGTCGTTTTCAAACTATCCAAATATTGTTGGGTAGAATAGATACCATTTACATAAGGGGTTGTCGAGTAATTTGGACGCCAGAAATCCATGATGTCACGAGTCTGAGCCACATTGTCATTATTAAAGGCCATAATGCGTGGATTTTGTGTAATCAACATGGCCACACTTCCAGCACCCTGAGTGGGTTCTCCTGGAGTTTCAATACCGTATTTGGCAATATCACTGGCAATGACCAAGACCTTGGACTCTGGAGAATTTTCCACATGCAATTTGGCATAATGAAGGGCAGCTGTCGCTCCATAGCAGGCTTCTTTAATCTCGAAACTACGAGCAAAGGGCTGGATGCCCAGCAAACCATGCACAAAGACGGCCGCAGCTTTACTCTGGTCAATTCCTGACTCGGTAGCCACAATGACCATATCAATTTCTTGTCTCTCTTGCTCAGTTAAAATAGAGTCACTAGCACTGGCCGCCAAGGTCACGATATCCTCAGTTAGGGGCGCAATACTCAATTCCTTGAGCAAGAGTCCTTTACTTAATTTTTCAGGGTCAATTCCCCTCGCTTCTGCTAAGTCTTGTAATTTCAAGACATATTGACTGGTCGCAAAACCAATCTTATCAATACCGATTGTCATATTTACCTCTGTTTTATCATTCATTGTAAAAAATCGTTCTATACTATTTTATCACAAATGGCAGTAAAAGAGAGAAAAAAGACTTGATTCACCAAAGCAAGTCCCTTATGGTAACTTCTCAAAGTAACTTCCACTTTGCTAGCCGAAGTGGAAATTAGTCTAAAACGGATTTTTATGGTGGAATTAAGTGTGAGACGTTTGAGTTAGAAATGAGGTCTACTATGACAAAACATAAACACCTTACCCTTTCAGACCGTAATGATATCCAATTAGGCTTAGAGCGCGGTGAAACCTTCAAAGCTATTGGACAGTCCATTCTAAAAGACCCAACTACTGTCTCCAAAGAAGTCAAACGAAACAGACAAGTCCGAGAGTCTATGTGTGATAACCTTCCCTGCCCTTTACTCGATAAGGCTCCCTTTGTCTGTAATGGATGCCCTAAAAGAAGACAAAATTGTGGCTATAAGAAGATTTTATACCTCGCTAAACAAGCTCAAAAACAGTACGAACAAACTCTTGTTGAAGCTCGTGAAGGAACTCCCCTCAATTCCAAGACCTTCTGGGACATGGACAAAGTCATTTCTGATGGTGTTAAAAAGGGACAACACATCTATCATATCCTCAAAACTCATAACCTTGATGTCAGCTCCTCAACTGTCTATCGACACATCCGAAAAGGATACCTATCTATCGCTCCTATTGATCTAGCCAGAGCCGTTAAATTCAAAGAAAGACGGAAAAGTAAGCTACCTTCCATCCCTAAAGAAGCTAAAAAAGGCCGTTCCTATGAGGATTTCCAAAACTATTTAGTCCTTAATCAACTAGACTCTTGGCTGGAAATGGACACAGTTATGGGCAGGATGGGAGGTAAAATCCTACTTACCTTCAACCTGTCTTTCTGTAACTTTATCTTTGCTAGACTTCTGGATAATAAAACTGCCCTTGAGGTTACCAAACACCTTTATAAAATCAAGAACACTCTTCACCAAGCGGACAAAGATTTCTTCCAACTCTTCCCTGTCATCCTCACAGATAATGGAGGAGAGTTTGCCAGGGTTGATGACATCGAAAGGGATGTGCGAGGAGAGAGTAAGCTCTTCTTTTGTGACCCTAATCGCTCTGACCAGAAAGGGAGAATTGAGAAAAATCATACACTGATTCGTGACATTCTACCTAAGGGAACTTCTTTTGACAACTTAACTCAAGAGGACATCAATCTCGTCTGCTCTCATGTCAACAGTGTCAAACGTGCTGCTTTGAATGGAAAGTCAGCCTATGAACTCTTTGCCTTTACCTATGGAGAAGAGATTCCTAAACTTCTAGGTATTTCTAAAATACCTGCAGAAGACGTCTGTCAGTCGTCTAAATTACTCCAACATAAGTTCTAAAAACTAACCTTTAACCCCATTCAAACGTCTCACACTAACTTCCACCATAGCGGAACTTAATCTGAAACGCTTTCAGATGAGGGGATTTTGTGCGCTCTTTTTTTCGATTCATTTTGGCTACAAAAGCAATAAAATCAAGCATTAGTAAAACCAGTGGAATTTACCCTGACACGGATTTCCACTGGTTTTTGGGATTTTTATCAGACTAACTTCCACTTGGATTAGCGGTGGAACTTAGTTTGGGAATTTACCGCAAGTCCCTTATTAGTCTAACTATTTTGCGGTTTTCGTAAGTGAGAATAAAGTCTGAGAATCACTGTTCCACTAGCCATGCCAATAGAAATTACCAGAGCCAGCATGACAACCAAGGTTGCACTAGCAATGGCATGACTATAATCCCCCGTCACAAAAAAGGCAGTTGTTCGATAAGAAAGATAGCCTGGAACTAAGGGTGCCAAGATGGCCAAGATAAAGACCACAGCAGGGGTCTTGTAAAGAATACTTAAAATCTGGCTGATACAAGAGCCGATAATAGCCGCAATAAAGGTAGCCACAATAACATTGGTCGGTTCCTTGAGCAAGAGATAGATTAGCCAGACAGCCATGCCCAAAATCCCTCCAGGTAAGAGCATGGAGCGTTGCACATTGAGTACGATTAGAAAGGTAATAATGGCAAGAAGACTTGCTACTGCTTGTAATAAAAAGGTTGTTAGTGTCATATTAGTTCATCAATACCAAGGCGACAGAAGTTCCTGCCCCTAAAGCAAGGGTAATGAGCAGGGATTCAAACATCTTACTCATACCAGAGTTTATGTGGTTGGTCATGATATCACGAACCGCATTGGTCAAGGCAATCCCTGGTACAAAAGGCATGACAGCACCAGCTATAATCAAATCTGCCGTTGAGGGAAAGCCTGTGTAGCGAGCCCAAAACTGGGCTATCATCCCAAAGACAAAAGCTCCAGCAAAGGCTGTCACAAAGGGAATTCGGATAAACTTCTCCACATAGAGGGAAAAGGCAAAACCAAATAAGGTAGCTACTCCTGCCCCAAGTGCGTCGTAGATATTTCCACTAAACATAACTGAAAAGAACGGAGCACTAAAGGTCGCAGCCAGAGTCACCTGCACCTTGGTATAGGGAAGCGGTTGAGCTTGCAAGACCGTCAATTGCTTGAAGGCTGTCTCTAAATCAATCTGCCCTCTAACCAGCTGACGAGAAATCTGATTCACATCGCAGACTTTTTCGATGTTATAAGAAGAGGAGGTCACGCGCTTCATTCGCGAAATATTGGTATTTTCAATCGAGAAAAAGATAGCGGCAGGCATGGCAAGAACATTGCAATCCACAATCCCCTGCGAATGCGCAATACGAATCATGGTATCTTCTACACGATGAATCTCTGATCCACTTTTGAGAAGAATGGTTCCAGCTAACATAATCACATCAATGACTGCATTTAATTCTTTTGACTCTTCCATGCTTTCCTCCTTTTATCAACTCCTTCTATTCTATCACAAATCTGGAGTCAAAAAAAATCTTTGCCATGAAATCATGACAAAGATTCGTTTAATCACGAGAATTTTCGTGGTTTCCTTCACTACTTGATTGAGTAGTAGCAGGTGCATTCTCTCGTTGATTTCCTTGTTGGTTCCCCTGACTTGGTGTTGTAGTAGAACCTTGGTTTCCACGTTGGACTGGTGCTGATGATGACGTTGACGGCGGTGTTTTTGGCTTGTAAATTGAAATCTTGACACGCGTCTTCGTCAAATCAACCTTTTCACCTGCTTTTGGACTCTGTTCAACGACTGTACCTTCAGCAGTTCCAGCAGGAGCTGTCGACACTTCTACAACTTCAATATTGGCTTCTTTAATACCGACAATTTGAACGAGATTGTTTTTAGTAAATTCAAGACTAGATCCTATATAACTTGGCATAGCAACGCTGGTTACTTTCTTAGCAACGGTTAAGGTAATCGTTGAGGCCTTGCTCAAATCATAGGTTGTTCCGGCAGCTGGACTCTGTCTGAGAACAGTTCCTGCTTCACTCTCACTTGATTCTTCTTCCTCGATCTTGATGAGATTTTCAGGAACCTTCTTCTGCTTGAGTTCTGCGATAACATCTGTTGATTTACGGCCGATATAATTGCTCAATTGGAATGATTGCTTGCCTGATGAGACAACCAAATTGATTTTCGAACCTTCTTTTCGAGTCGTTCCAGCATCAGGATCTGTACGGATAATCCGCCCTTCTTCCACCTTTTCACTAGCCTCTGATTTCTCCTCGCCAATCTCAAAATTGGCTTTCTTGAGAGTTTCCTTGGCCTCCGCAACTGTCTGACCTGCCACATCTGGAATGGCAATAGTTGCAGGAGTTCTGGATAATATCCAAATCAGAGAGGCTGCCACCAATACAATGCTGGCCAACAAAATCATATAACGAACTCTAAATTTCCGTTTCTTAACAGGCTTGGTTGCGTAATTGTCTTCTGAAACCTGCTGACTCGGCTTCGCAACCTGTGGCTTCGGACTTTGTGTTTGCACCTTAGGAATCGACGTCAAGGTACTCTGAGATACTTTTGGTAGAGTCTTGGTGTCCGCCTTAGTCGCATCGTCAAAGACCAGCTTTGGTTCATTACGACGATTATAAGACAAACTACTCGACAAGTCCACATACATTTCAGCTACTGATTTGTAGCGATCTGTCAATTTCTTAGCAGTTGCCTTGATGACAACATTCTCCAAAGCCTGAGGCACAGACGGATTTTCAGCTATAACCGATGGCAGTGGTTTCTGGAAATGCTGAAGGGCGATGGTCACCGCACTATCCCCGTCATAAGGGATATGGCCCGTCAGCATCTCATAGAAAATAATCCCCATGGCATAGATATCACTCTGTACAGTCGCCTTCGAACCACGCGCCTGCTCTGGTGACAAGTAATGAACCGAACCCAGCATAGAGTTAGTCTGAGTCAGACTCGTCTCAGCAAAGGCTACCGCAATCCCAAAGTCTGTTACTTTGGCAGTCCCATCTGGTGTCAAGAGGATATTTTGAGGTTTTAAGTCCCTGTGAACAATTCCTCTGGTATGGGCCAAACGCATGGCTAGGAGGATTTGTCCCATAATACGGACGGCTTCTTCATTAGAGAGAGGATAGTGTTCCTTGATATAGCGTTTGAGGTCTAGCCCAGCAACATACTCCATTGCAAGATACTGTTGACCGTCTTCCTCACCAATATCTGTTATCCGAACGATATGAGGATGGTCTAGATCTGCCATAGCTCTCGCTTCACGCTGAAAACGAGCTACAGCTATCGGGTCCGTCTGGTAGTTGGTCCTCAGGACCTTCACTGCCACTTCTTCTCCGTCTAGAATTAAATCCTTGGCCAAATAGACATCTGCCATGCCTCCTCGGCCAATCTGTTTCACAATCCGATAGCGTCCGGCAAAAATCTTGCCGATTTGGATCATTCTGCATCCTCCTCGTTCATAGAAACAAGGGCAACCGTAATGTTGTCTAAACCTCCTGCATTGTTAGCAAAACGTACAAGCGTCGCTGTTTTATCTGCCAAAGGAATATCACTGGTTACAATATCACAAATCTCACTTCCTGAAATCATATTGGTCAAACCATCACTATTGAGCAAGAGATAGTCACCTAGCTCAAGGGTAATCATTCCAAAATCAGGTTGAACTTCATCTTTTTGACCGATAGACTGGGTAATGATATTTTTCTGTGGATGGCTAGCTGCTTCTTCAGGTGTCAATTGACCTGCCTTAAGCAATTCATTGACCAAGGAATGGTCGCTCGTTAACTGGTGGTACTCTTCTCCACGAATCAAACCGATACGAGAATCTCCAATGTGGGCATAGATAGCTTGATTGCCAATAATAGCAACAACCTCAAGAGTTGTTCCCATTCCTTTATAGGCATCATCTTGTCCAAGTTGATGAATCTTTTGATTTTCAATTTCTAGGTAATTGGCGAACCATTCACGCACTTCATTGACTGTATCGATCTGGGTGTCAACCCAAGCTATACCTAGGTCTGTTACCGCCATTTCACTAGCGATATTCCCTGCGCGATGACCTCCCATCCCATCAGCTAAAATAATCATAGTACGTCCAGCTCTATTGACATAGTGGTTGACATAGTCTTGGTTATTTGTTCGTTTCTGACCAACATCTGTTAATAATGAAATTTCCATGTGTCAGTTCCTTCCTAATCCGATATCTTGCGAAATTGACTGATGAAGAATCCATCACTTCCATACAATTCAGGTGTAATGAGGATACATCCGTCTTTCATGATATCCTTACATTCATGTTCTAGTTTTACCTGCTCGAACTCAGGATGACTTTCTAAAAACGCCTCAACGACTTGAAAATTCTCCTCTGAGACAATAGTACAGGTACTATAAGTTATTATACCACCTTTGCCTAGTGTTTGACAAACACTACCTAATATTTCTAGCTGAATTTCCTGCAATGACGCGAAATCTGCCGTTTCTTTATTGTATTTGATATCTGGTTTTCGTCGCAGAAGACCGATTCCTGAACAGGGAGCATCCACCAAAATCTTATCAAAAGAATCCTGACCAAAAAACTCATGCACCTTTCTGGCATCCAATTTTTGCCTTTGAACCCGATCTGCAACTCCCAAACGTTGAGCATTTTCTTGGATTAAGTCCAACTTGTGATCGTACAAGTCCAGAGCAGTAACCTGACCGATCGTGAGATAAGAAGCTATATGGGCTGTTTTTCCACCCGGAGCCGCACAGGCATCTAGAACCTGCTCATCACCTTGTAAATCAAGCGTCGGAGCAACCAGCTGACTGGACTCGTCTTGAATGGTTATAGCCCCTTCTGCGAACAAATCATGACCTGCAAAATGCCCTTGCTCCTTAACCAGACCAGAAACAGACAAAGATGAATCACTAGCCTCCAACAAAGCTTGAATTTCCTCTTTTCGACTTAAATCAGTCACTCGGATGCTGGCCTTATTTCGCACCAAAAGGCTTTTAAAGATAGCTTGCGCTCTCTCTTCACCGTATTCTTCCTTGAGTTTGGCAACTAGCCAAACTGGGAGAGAATAGGCAATGGAATCACGCTTGTTTTTTCGTTTGATGCTGGCAATATCTGGCCAGCCTTCACGCAAGATACGGCGAAGGACGGCATTAACCAATTTTTCGCTACCTTTTTTACGGACTTTTGCCAATTCCACTGCTTCATTAACCACAGCATGGTCTGGAATCTTGTCCAAATAGCGAAGTTGGTAGGCACTCATGAGAAGCAGGACATAGAGCCAACTGTCTAACTGGTCTCTATCTTCGATAAAGTGGGACAGGTACCATTCCAGAGTCAATTTACGGGCTACTGTTCCATAGACCAGCTCTGTTACCAAACCCTTGTCTGCTGCTGAGAGTTGACTTCCCTTGAGATGCTTATTTAAGGCGATATTTGAGTATGCTTGATTGATAAAGACATCCTCTAATACTGCTAGGGCTAGACTTCTAGCCGTTTCTACTTTAGTCACCAAATCGTTCTCCTACAGTCAATGTACGTCCAACTCCGTTGAGGAAGGAAGCAATGTCCATCTTAGGTTTACCAGCTGGCTGCACTTGTTTGAGGGATAGAGCCCCTTCTGCCGTTGCGACAATCAATTCTTTCTTGCCGATAGAGAGAATCTCTCCTGGATTTCCCTGACCTTCTACTGCTAAAGCTTCATAAATCTTAAAGCGGTCGCCCTTAAGGAAAGTATGGGCAACAGGCCACGGGTTCATGCCACGGATTTGGTTAAAGAGTAGACGATTGCTTTTAGTCCAATCCAGTTTTTCTTCCTCTGGCTTGATGTTTGGCGAGAAGGTAACCTGACTTGGATCCTGTGGTTCAGGTTTGATGTCACCAGCAATGTAGGCAGGCAAAGTATCCAAAAGCAAATCACGACCAACTAGCGCCAATTTTTCAAACAAGGTTCCAACATTATCTTCATCTGTGATAGGAATGCTGCGACGGGAAATCATATCTCCTGCATCCATTTCCTTGACCATTTCCATAATGGTCACACCAGCTTCCTTATCCCCTTGAATCAAGGCATAATGGATAGGCGCACCACCACGGTGTTTTGGAAGGAGGGAAGCGTGAACATTGACCGCAAAATCCATGCTATCAAGGAGTTTACTTGAAAGAAACTGCCCAAAAGCAGCAGTCACAATTCCATCTGCTCCTAGTTTCATAATCGCTTCCATCTCTGGACTTCCAGATAATTTTTCAGGTTGGTAGATAGGAAGTCCTGCTGCCTTGGCAGCCTGCTTGACTGGGGTTTCTTGGATCACTTTTTTACGGCCAACAGCACGGTCTGGCTGGGTCACAACGGCTAGAATTTCGTAACGGTCATCTGTCAAAAGTCCTTTTAAAACTGTTGCTGAAAAGTCGGGGGTCCCCATAAAGATTAATTTTGTCATATCTTCTCCTTCTTATAAAAATTGCTGTGGCTCATGATCAATGCTGAGACGGAGCTCACTATTTTCTCGTTCTTGAGTCAAGGCCAGAACCTGATTTAGAGTCGGACCCAGCTCATCTTCTAAACGGTATTTAATCAAAATTTGGTAATGATAAAGGTTGTGGGTACGGGCAATAGGTTTAGGCGTCGGTCCAAGGATGTTACTGGTTTCAGACAAACCTGATCGTAAAATGTTCATGACTTCATAAGCACGTTTGACAACCTCTTCTTCTTTCTTGTGAGAAAGGGTAATGCCAATCGTGAAATAGTAAGGTGGATAACCAAGTTGTCGTCTGATTCCCATTTCATAGGCATAAAAGCCTTCGTAATCCTGATCCTTGGCAAATCGAATAGCATAGTGTTGCGGATTGTAGGACTGGATCAAGACCTGACCAGCTTTTTCAGCCCGACCTGCCCGACCTGCCACCTGAGTCAAGAGCTGGAAGGTTCTCTCAGAAGAACGAAAATCAGGCAGATTCAATGCTGTATCTGCATTGAGAACTCCGACTAGGGTCACATTGGGAAAATCCAAGCCCTTGGCAATCATCTGAGTTCCCAACAAGATATCTGCTTCCCCTCGGCCAAACTGGTCAAGAAGAGCTTGGTGACTACCCTTCCTGCGGGTCGTATCCACATCCATGCGCAGAATGCGTGCCTGAGGAAAAAGCTCTGCCAGCTCGTCATAAGCCTTCTGTGTCCCTGTTCCATAGTAACGAATACTACGACTCTTACAGTTAGGACAGGCCTGAGGAATGTCCTTCGAGAAACCACAATAATGGCAATTCATGGTCTTGGTATCCATGTGCAATGTCAGGGAAATATCGCAGTTGGGACAAGTATCTACCGTCCCACACTCCCGACACATGACAAAGCTAGAATAACCACGGCGATTGAGCATGAGAACCACCTGCTCTTTTTTATCCAGACGGTCTTGAATGGCTTCTAGCAAGGGAGGCGTAAAGTTTGACGTCTCATTTTGTCCGATATAGTCTCGAAAGTCAATTACTTGAACCTCAGGGATACTAGCTAAAGGATTAGCACGTTGGGTCAGACGTAAGTGTTGATAGACGCCTTTTCCAGCCCGCGCACGACTTTCCAGACTTGGTGTTGCTGAGCCAAGGACTAAGGCTGCTTGATTATACTGGGCCCGTAAAATAGCCACCTCTCTGGCATGGTAACGGGGATTACTGTCCTGCTTATAAGTCGCTTCATGCTCCTCATCAATAATCATGACACCCAGATTTTTCAGCGGAGCAAAGATGGCAGATCTGGCACCAACAACAACTTGAGCGTCTCCACGCTCAACCTTGCGCCATTCATCATACTTTTCACCATTGGATAGGCCTGAGTGAAGAATGGCCACCTTTTCCCCAAAACGTGCAATAAAACGCTCCGTCATCTGAGGAGTCAAGGAAATCTCAGGCACTAACAAGATGGCTGTTTTCCCCTTATCCAAAGCTCCTTGGATTATTTGTAAGTAAACCTCGGTCTTCCCACTTCCTGTAATCCCTTGAAGGAGGAAGGGAGGCCGATGACTGCCAATCGTACTCACAACCGCATCACGCGCCTGTCTTTGCTCTGGATTCAACTCCAAAGGCTGACTTGCCTCAATACCTTCAAAATAAGCAGCCGAGCGTTGAACTTCCTTTTGGACTATAGTAACAGCACCTTGTTCCACAAAGAAGTTGACTTGCTCCCGCGAGTAGGACTCTAACAAACTAGCCAAAGAAGCACTCTCTGGATGAGAAAGCAAATAGTCTCTCAATTCTAACTTTTTCTTGGCGCGCGCAGAAATCTCTACACCTTCTAACTGAACAAGGTCAACCTCATACCAAGACTGGGTCTTGACCTTCTTTTGATCAATCGCCTGATATTCTAGACCAAGCAGGCCTTTTCTAGTCAAACGCATCATTTCTACTTGCTTACCTAAATCCAGAGAAGAAAAGGCAAGTGAATCTTCTGAACCAAACAGACGCTCTCGATCTTCCTTACTCAAACCTTCCAGAGGATAGAGAATCTTGTCATAGCTGGAGTTCAGAAATCCCGGCAACATAGCCTTAAGGATGGAGATTTTGTAAGAAAAGACAGATTTACGTAGCTCTTCAGCTAGCCAGAGTTGTTCTTGCGTGAGAACAGGAGAAAAATCCAGCACCTCAGCAATATCTTTTAAATCTTGCTCCATCTCTTCCTTATCTGATTGGGAATCCAAACCAAGAACAATCCCTTGAATCAGGCGATTGCCCTTACCAAAAGGCACATGAACCCGCATCCCAACTTCTAGCATTCCCTCAAATTCCTTAGGAATCCTGTAACTATAGGGCTGGTCTGTCTGCATCAAGGGCACATCTACAATAATCTTGGCTAGGGCCATCTTGTCACCTCCTCCTTTTCAGTAGATTCTTGCAATAGAAAAAATAAGATTGAGTCCCCCCAACCTTAAATTTTTTCACCATCTTCTTTTTCTTTAGCGATTTGCTCTTTGATTTTCTTTTCTTCTTCTTCTTTGCGGCGTTTTTCTTCTTCGATACGGCGACGCACCGCTTCACGTTTTCCTTCTGGGTCTGGGTGAATTGTAACGTTTCCTGATTCGATTTCTTCTAAAGCGCGAAGAGTTGATTTTTCAGACTTGAAACCTTGAGTAGCTGGCGCACCTGCTTCTAATTCGTGGGCACGTTTTGCTTCCAAGATTACGAGTGAATATTTTGAAGGAACCTTGTCGAGCAAGGTATCAATAGAGGGTTTTAACATCATTTGCTTGTACCTATTTTCTAAATTTTATCGGGTAGTTGGAGATTTTGGTAACATCTCCTGATAGTGACCAATGACACGATCCACACGGAAGTGCTCTGCTTCGATTACACGTTTGACACGCTCAGCAGCTAGGGGCACCTGATCGTTGACAATCGCATAATCATACTCACGCATGAGGGCAATTTCTTCCTTGGCTTTTTCGATTCGTTGGGCAATCACTTCTGCACTGTCGGTTCCACGTCCTACCAAACGATCTTGCAATTCATCTAAATCTGGTGGTGTCAGGAAGATAAAGACAGCATCTGGAACCTTTTTCTTGACCTGAAGAGCTCCTTGAACTTCAATTTCAAGGAAAACATCGATTCCCTTGTCCAAGGTTTCATTGACATAGGTCAGAGGAGTTCCATAGTAGTTGCCGACATATTCTGCGTATTCCAACATCTGCCCTTGACGAATCAGCTCTTCAAACTCTTCACGAGTGCGGAAGAAATAGTCAACACCGTCCACTTCTCCAGGACGTTGTGCGCGTGTCGTCATCGATACAGAGTATTGAAATTGGTTTTCAGAACTCTCAAAAATCTCTCTTCTAACCGTTCCTTTTCCAACCCCTGAAGGACCAGAAAAAACGATTAGTAAGCCTCGGTCTGCCATTGTGTCTCCTTTTAGTCAGTCTGTGAAATAACATTTCTCTAGAATAATGGCAAAAGCCAGATTATCCTTTACAGTCTTTCTATCTAGTGTAACAAAAAAGCAGTAATTTTTCAACTGCTCTTTCTTATTTATTTGGCATAATCTACTGCACGCAGTTCGCGAATCACGGTTACCTTAATATTTCCTGGGTAATCGAGATTGTTTTCAATTTTTTCACGAACTTTGTG
This sequence comes from uncultured Streptococcus sp., assembly GCF_963516515.1. GTDB lineage: Bacteria > Bacillota > Bacilli > Lactobacillales > Streptococcaceae > Streptococcus. The sequence continues at coordinate 25,366 of NZ_CAUQCJ010000006.1, forward strand.
AGCCAAGATTGTGACTTTGTCGTCCTTGATTTGTCCTGGATTGACCATGATACGGATCTCACGTCCTGCTTGAAGGGCAAAGCTAGTTTGCACTCCTTCAAAGCCGTTAGCAATTTCTTCCAAATCATGAAGACGCTTGATGTAGCTTTCAAGAGACTCACTTCGAGCACCTGGACGGGCAGCGCTCAAGGCATCTGCTGCAGCAACGATCACTGCAATCACGCTTTCAGCTTCGACATCACCGTGGTGACTAGCAATCGTATTAACCACAACTGGATGTTCCTTATACTTGCGTGCCAATTCCATACCAATTTCAACGTGGCTACCCTCAACCTCACGGTCAATGGCTTTCCCGATATCGTGAAGGAATCCAGCACGACGAGCAAGAGCCGCATTTTCACCAAGTTCGCTCGCCATAATACCAGCCAACTTAGCAACTTCAATCGAATGACGCAAGACATTTTGTCCATATGAAGTGCGGAATTGCAAGCGACCCATAATCTTCATCAAGTCAGGGTGAAGGTTTGGCGCACCGATCTCATAGGCAGCAGCCTCACCGTATTCACGAATTTTATTGTCAATCTCCTGACGGTTTTTCTCAACCAACTCTTCGATACGAGCCGGATGAATTCGACCATCCTTGAGCAACATTTCCATAGTCATACGGGCAATCTCACGACGAATCGGGTCAAAACCTGACAAGGTTACCACTTCTGGTGTATCGTCAATAATCACATCAACCCCTGTCAAACTTTCAAAGGTACGAATGTTACGACCTTCACGACCAATAATGCGTCCCTTCATAGTATCGTCTGGCAGATGAACCGTTGAGTTTGTTGACTCCGCTACATATTCACCAGCAATACGTTGCATAGCTTGAACCAGAATGTCCTTGGCCATTTTATCAGAACGTTCCTTGACCTCTTGCTCAGCCTCACGAATACGACTGGCAATCTCCTTGGTCAAGTTTTCCTCTGTCTGTGCCAAGATAATATCTCGTGCTTCTGCCTGAGACAGGGCACCAATACGCTCTAGTTCAGCTTCTTTTTGTCTTTCGACTTCCTCTAATTGCTCTTCACGCGCATCAAGGTTTTTCGCTCTATCAGAAATACTTTGTTCTTTTTGTTCAAGTGTTTGTTCTTTACTCGTCAAATTGTCGTCCTTACGGTCGAGGCTAGTAGCTCTCTCGGTCAAACGACTTTCGATTTGTTTGAGTTCTTGACGTTCTGATTTAAATTCAGCGTCCACTTCTTCACGGTATTTTCTGGCTTCTTCTTTGGCCTCCAATAGTGCTTCTTTTTTAAGAGACTTGCTTTCACGTTTGGCTTCATTAACAAGTAAATCCGCTTCACGCTCAGCTTGTCCACGTAAATTAGTTGCTTCTTGTTCAGCATTTAAAAGCATCAACTCCGCAGCTTCCTGAGATGATTTCATCTTAGCTGAGATGCTGACATATCCAATGACTAAACCAATGATGACGGCAAAAACAGCAATCGTAAGCGACATGATTTCCATGTTTTTACCTCATTTTATTGTTATTCCGAATGACATACATTCCTTTACATTCTACCATAAAAAAGTGATTTTCACAAACCTAAAATAGAATATGTTTTGGGGAAATTAGCGTGAATTTGGAGTTTAACTCCCTGAATTTATTTGGATAATCTTTATTACTGAGAATCCGTAACGTCAGTAAAAATTTAAAAAAGCCCACCTTTCAGTAGACTTAGTAATGATCTTTAAAGGACAAGAAAGCCACGCTATCTCCATCCATCATATAAATCAAGCGATTTTCTGCATCAATGCGGCGAGACCAGGCTCCTTGGTAATCATACTTGAGTGGTTCTGGCTTACCTATTCCTGTAAAGGGATCACGTTGAATATCCTTGATTAGCATGTTGATTCTTTTTAACGTTTTCTTATCCTGAGTTTGCCAGTAGCAATAATCTGCCCACGCATCTTCTGTAAACTTGAGTAGCATGCATCACTCCTCAATAACATGGACCTGAGTGCTTCCAGCACGAACTTGAGCCATTCCTCGCAAAACCTTGTCTGATAACTCCTTATTTTGAGCGATTCTCAGGGTTTCCTGAATACTGTCCCATTCGCTCTTTGAAAGAACTACAATGTCCTCATCTGGATTTTTATTGACCACCGTCAAAGGCTCAAATTCATCATTTACCTTTTTCATGTAGTCTTTTAAATGATTTCGGAATGTTGAGTAAAGAACTGCTTCCATAACCATACCTCGTTTTACCTCTTTTCCACTATTATACACAAAAAGAAAGAAATTGTCAGGAACTTGTACAAGATTTTCTTTTCTATCTATTTATACTCAATGAAAATCAAAGAGCAAACTAGGAAACTAGCCGCAGGCTGCTCAAAACACCGTTTTGAGGTTGTGGATAGAACTGACGAAGTCAGTAACCATACCTACGGCAAGGCGACGTTGACGTGGTTTGAAGAGATTTTCGAAGAGTATTATTCGTAAAAAATCTCAAAAAGCCTACCTTTCAGTAGACTTAGTTTGTTTCTATTCTAATCAGTACTCTGCCGAAATTCTGTTCTGCTATACTTGGATTTCCTAGTTGGTAAATTCTATCTGCCTTTTGGGTCATAGCATCCCAGGGTTCTTTGCCAATTCGGCTGACTAGATTAACCTGTCCTTTCAGAGATTTAAGATGCTGTCTGCCTTTTTCGGTAAAACCAAGGACATGAATGGCTTCTGGTAAGTCATTTTCTCTAGCCTGCACCAAGATATAGGTCAAGAGACGTCTAACACGCGCCTTGGTATAACGCTTGGTGGCAACCACCTCAACCAAGCCTTCCACAGACTTGGCTGTTTTAATAGCCTCTTTAATGCGCACAGCCATTTCTTGATTGACCTGATAGATGGTGGTAAGGTCAAGATTTGACAAGATTTGATAGCGGAGCAAGGGAAAATAGTCTTCCCAGCTCACCTTACTGGTCTGCTCAAAGAGGGCAACAGAAGGCATAAAGCGTTCTAAGAAATTTTGGTCTGACTGATTCTGACGCAGGGCTGTCGCAGAGGCAAAGTCCACATCCTTGTCCACAGAATGGAAACCCGCCCCCTGACGCTGAATCGGATGGAGTTTGATGTTGCGTCCCGCAACCGCCTTGGCATAAGCAAGAGCAAGGACATGATTGGGGGTATTTCCTGAAAAATCAAGACCAGCAAATTCCTTCCACATGGCCTGGGTCTTCTGGGGATAGGAAAGGGAATCAGGCAGATTTTCCACAAAATTTTCCATCTCAGCACCCTGCTCTGTGTATAAGTCAGCGATTTTCTGGTAATCCAGAACTTCCTCCGTCCCAAAGGATAGAGTATCAATCCCCAACCGCGCCAAGATATCCACAGCCCCTTGGCCAAAGAAATCCGCCGCCTGAACACTGACTAAAAATGGCAATTCCACTACCAAGTCTGCGCCATTTTCCAGTGCCATCTGGGCCCGTATCCACTTGTCCACAATAGCAGGCTCTCCTCTCTGCATGAAATTCCCTGACATGGCTACGATTTTCAATCCCTCAGCCTGCTCCAGCAGGTATTTGTGGCCATTATGAAAAGGATTGAACTCCGCGATAATACCTGTAATGGTCATAGTGATCTCCTACTTCTGTGCGATAAAAAACCAACGGGCACTGGTTTCTGTTGGTTCCTTGTCCTCAAAGTCGGCATAGAGTTTGAAAGACTTGAAACCAGCCTGTTCCAGCAAAATATCATAGGTCAAGACCTCATAAGTCCGCTCCTCATGCACTTCATCGTGGCGACTAAAGGAACCATCCGCTTCCTTGATAAAGAAGGTCAACTCATGCACGATGGAGTGAGGCGCTGCATCCTCGTAGGTATCCCAGAGCATTGCAAAATCTTCTGCATTTTCATGATAAGAATAGCCTGGAAAAACTTCGTCTGTCTGGTAGGTCGAATGCACATCAAAGATGAAAACTCCATCTTCATTAAGGGCATTATACACTTCCTTAAAGACGTCCCCTACTTCCACCTCATCCTGCATGTAGCAGATTGAGTCCGAATAACAGGTGACAAAATCATATTTACCTGCTTGGGACAAATCCAGCATATTACCTTCAATAAAGTCAATCTTTTGTTTGGCTGAAGCAGCTCTCTTCTCAGCAATCTTCAACATATCCGCGCTCAAATCAAGTCCAGTTACATCAAAACCTGCCTGAGAAAATCGCACAGACTGGATACCTGTCCCACAAGCCAATTCTAAGAGTTTCTTTCTCTCCTTGTTCTTAGGCAAATGGCGCAGAGAAAAATCAGTCCATTTATCGTATAAACTATCATCCATCACTGCATCATAAACAGCCGCAAAGGTTTCATAAGTTGCCATAAAACATGATACCAAGTCCGCCCGTAATTCGATAGAAAATTAGGAGCCTGACGATGGAGCCGAGCTCCAAGGAAGGCTGTCTATTTTCCGAGAATTACAGGACGGGTTCAAATCCTTTCTAAGATACAAAGAGCCTTAAAAGCAAAGAGAACATAGGAAACTTTCTGCCGTATCATCAGATACAAATTAAGTTACTCTTTTTCCCTCAGCTTTTAGCTCGTGTTCAGTTTCAACATCAACCAGACACGACGCCCTTACCTTTCTATCCTTTTTTTCTAAAATAAGCAAAGAAACCCAGTTGACTACAACTGAGTTCATCTTCTAAGCAAGAGCTTCTGAAATATCTACTGAATTAGCCTCATGCCATAGCTTCTCTAGGTTATAGTGGGCACGCATTTCTTCTGAGAAGATATGCACAACGACAGCACCGAGATCCAGCAAAACCCAGCCTCCAGCCGCATCGCCTTCGACATGACTGCCTTTAAAGCCTGCTTGGGCTACTTTTTCACGGATATTATCAGCGATAGCATCCAACTGACGGCTATTCATTGAACTAGTGATGACAAAATAGTCCGTCACGCTGGTCAATTCTTGTACGTCAAGTGCGAGGATATCCTCCGCACGTTTCTCATCAGCCGCTTTCACGACTAGTTCTAGTAATTCTTTTTCGTTCATTTAGTCCTCTTTTTAGAAAATATGTTTGTAATCTAGGACATCTGCAAAGCGCTCCTCCCAAATGTCCTCATAAAATTCATTAATCGTTTCTGCTGGAATGTCATCCCCATCAAACGTTGTGCAAGTTCCTTCTGGAATAATAAGCTGATAGCCATATTCAAAAGCAACCTTGACAGAGGTATCCACACAATATTCTGTCTGCATACCACATAAAACTAATTTTTCAATCCCCTGTTTATCCAAGTATTCTTTTAAACCAGTTTCTTTGAAAATACTGCTATACTTCTTCTGAAAGACCTTTTCATTAGGTTTTCGACTTAAAAGTTCAGATAACTGCCAATCTTCTGATGTTTGAGCTTCAGCGTTCTCAATATGTTGAACATAAATAATTTCTATATTCTTGCTTCTAGCCTGGTTTTGTAAATAAGAAATTTTTTCCAATAGACTTTTTGTCTGGAACCCAGTTTCCACTAAAATATTCTGAACATCAATGATTATAAAAGCCGTCTTCATTTAGTCCTCTTTCAAATAGTGCACAAAGGCGTTATAGGTTTCAAGGGTTTGGGGATAGATGGGAAATCCCTGATGAGCTAGATGCTCCACAGTACGAGCTGTTTCGTAGGCCACTGCCTTATTGAGCGATCGCTCAGCAATTTCACGCGCCACATCTACTCCTGGAAAGGCACGGTTATGCTCGATATAGTCTGCAACGTAGATGACTTTGTCTAGGTCTGTCATCTGACCAGCACCGACTGTATGAATTTCAATAGCTCGTAAGATTTCTGGATCATGCAAATCCAAATCTTCCTGAATCTTGTAGATGCCAACCATGCCATGCCAGACATTATTGCCCCAGTTTTTGAGGTCAGGGTCTAGCTGCTGACGGTCAATCAAGTCCAGAAATTCCTGATCTGACAACTTTTTAGCATAATCATGAAGAAGGCCTGCTAGACCTGCCTTCTCAGCATCAACTCCGAATCGCTTCGCAAGCTCTATGGCTGCGCGCTCCACACCCAAACAATGGGTTAAGCGTTTTTCGGGTAGAAGCTCTGCCATTTTTTCCAACAAAGCCTCGCGAGAGCAGTTAATATAGTCTTGATAGGACATCAGTAGAGCCCCTCCTTCTCGATGTAGTCCAGCACAGGCTGAGGCAGGAGAAAATTGGGTTTTCGACCTTGGGCAAGGAAGTCACGCACCATGCTGGACGAAATATCCATGAGAGGCACATCCACCCAGATAACTGGATAGGAAGTCCCTGCCTTGTAGCGTGGGCGCTGAACCCCCACAAACTGAACCATGTCGACTAGCTCATCAATGCGGTACCACTTAGGTAGATAGTCCACCATATCGGCACCGATGATAAAGTAATAATCCGTATCTGGATTCTTCTCTGTTAAAATCTTCATGGTGTCGTAGGTATAGGAAATGCCCTTGCGCTCTAGCTCAATGGTTTCAATGTCCAGACCTTCAATCCCCTCTATCGCCAATTCAAGCATCTTGAGACGATGGTGCTCGGGGATGGTTTCCTTTTTATCTACATGAGGTGGTTGGTATTCAGGCATAAGCAGGACCTGGTCCAGTCCCAACTGTTGCCGTACTTGGTCCGCAACAATCAGATGGGCATTGTGAACAGGGTTAAAATTCCCCCCTAAAATTCCAACTTGCTTGCGCTTTTTCTCCTTGATTTCTGGCTCCAACTCTACCTTGGTAAAGGGAGTCAATAATTCGATTGCCATAGGCTAGTCTCCTTTATTTCTCTGTAAAAACAGTTGTTTGGAGTAGTTTTTAGATTTCTTTGACTTTTTTAGAAATCTTGCGATTTTCTTTCTTGCTGGATTGTTTAAACAAAATCAAGATGCGTCCGATTTTTTGGACTGTATCCACACCGATTTCTTCTTCCAAGATTTCAGCTACTTCGTGGATATTTTCATCTGTGTTTTGCAAGAGAGTGACTTTAATCAATTCGCGGGCGTCAAGAGCTTGACGGACGCTGGTTTTGATTTGGTCGTTAAGTCCATTTTTCCCGATTTGGATGATGGGTTTGAGGGTGTGTGCCTGACTGTTGAGGAAGGCACGTTGTTTTGATGTTAATGACATAATTTTCTTCCTTGTTTTTTGATAGTTATTTTAGGTGGTGAGGGACGGTCGGAACTAATTTTCCAAAGATCTCATCTTTGAAAAATGGATTTCCTGACCTCACAATTGAGCCTTGGTCTCAATTGTGCCCCTTGCCAATCTACAGATTGGCAAGACACCACGGCAATAACTATCGCTATATGAGCTCACTTTGTTCGCTCAGCGATTTTGTTTTAAATAATTGCTTTTCGTGTGACGACTGCGACGCCTTCGGGTGCCCAGACGGCGACTTTGGCGGTGCCTGTTACGCGGATCCAGCCTAGGCCCGAGATGACTAGGTCTGTCTTGTCCTTGATGGTAAAGGCATGCTGGACTAGCCTTGGAAAATCTTCTTTTTCCTTGCTATTTGGTGGTGTTAGAAGAGTTCCAAGGTGCTTATCGTAAAAGGCACTAGCTCCTTCTAGTTTGGTACGATGCAATTTGAGTTCATTGTCAAAGAAGGCAGTGAAACCTTGCTTTTCTCCTGCAATAAAGTCAAATCGTCCGAGACCACCTAGAAACAGAGTTTGTTCAGGATTGAGCTGATAGGTTTTAGGCTTGATTTCCTTTTTAGGACTGACATACTTGAGATTTTTAGCCGTCAAGTAGTGAGCCATCTGATGACGGTGGATAATCCCCGGCGTATCGTAAATATATGACCCATCATCAAGTGGAATCTCAATCTTGTCCAAGGTTGTCCCTGGAAAGCGTGAAGTCGTAATGACATTCTGGTCACCCGTAATTTCTTGGATAATAGCATTGATAAGGGTTGATTTTCCAACGTTGGTTACACCAACCACATAGACATCACGGCCCTTACGGTAGTGTTCAATCTTGTCAATGACTTCCTTAATGGCATGTTTATTTTGTGCTGAAGTTAGGACAACATCGACTGGACGAAGCCCTTCTTCGTGGGCACGCTCCATCAGCCACTGGCTAATCTTACCCGGTTTAACTGACTTGGGCAGGATATCTTTTTTATTTCCAACCAAGAGGACATCATTGCCCGATACAAAACGTGGCAAGCCTGGGATAACAGAGCCATTAAAGTCAAAGATGTCAATGACATTTACCACTAAAGCATCACTGTCTCCTACCTCGTGCAAGAGCTTGAGGAAATCATCATCCGTCAACTGGACATCCGTGATTTCATTGTAGTGACGGAGACGGAAACAACGTTGGCAATAGACTTCACCTGTCTCCAAACCTTTTTCAAGTGCCGACTGGGGGGTAAAGCCAAGACCAGCCTTGTCCGTCGTCTGAATGGTTACTCCACAACCAATACAGAGAATTTCTTCCATAGTTAAATTCCTTTTTTATATGTAATCGGTCCGTACTTTTCAGTGATTTTTCGCATGACACGGCGCTCACGAGCTCGGTTAATCTGCGTTTTGATTGAGTCGTGTTGTACCAAGGGCTTGACCAAGATTGAGCGAATACCTGCACGGTGGGCTGCTCGAATATCTGTCATGAGCTGGTCGCCAACCATGACCACTTCACTTTTCTCATAGTGGAATTCCTTCATGGCACGATCAATCCCAAATGTGAAGGGCTTCAGAGCCCAATAAACGTAATCAATTCCAAACTTCTCAACTGCACGTTGAACGCGCTTTTTGGTGTTATTTGATACCACGATGATGCGAATGCCCGCGTCACGGAGGTCATGTAGCCATTGCTTCATCTCTGGCGTCCCATCAGGATTATTCCAAGCAATGAGGGTATTATCCAAATCGACCAAAACAGCCTTGATTCCCTGCGCCTGCAGGCTTGGGACTGTCAGATCATAAACTGCTTCCACAGCAAAATCTGGCATGTAATTTTCAATCGCCATTCTGGCTCCTTTTCTTAACTTTTTTTCGCAATTTTCCTTAGTAACAATGACAAAACAATCCACAAACCTGCACTGGCCAAACTGATGTAGAGCCAAGCATGGGGCTCATCTGTTAAAGGTAGCGGAACATTCATTCCGAAAAAGCCTGTCACTACTGCCAAAACCGCTAGTAAGACTGAAATGATGGTCAAGGTTGTCAAATTATCATTCAGATTATTATTTAGAATATTGTTGTAAGATGCTGATAGTTGTTGGAGGACTTGAGAAATCAAGTCTGTCATGGATACCAGCTGATGAGCCTCAATCATGGCATCATCAAACTGTTCTCTCTCAATCTCATTAAAACTGCGATAGAGAGCATGCCCTTGGATATGTTCCAGCAACATACGATTTTGCTTGGCAGCCGCAGTAAGATAAACCATACCGGTCTCCAAGTCAGACAAGGCAAAGAGATTTTTCTTGGTCGTCCGCTGGCGCAAGAGGCCATTGACTTCATCCTTACTCTTGTCCATCTGCTCGATGACAGGATAGTAGGCATTGCTGATGATTTCCAGACTAGCAAAGAGAAACTTGTAAATCGAAAGCGTGTCATGACTCTCCAGATAACGGGTCATCTGTTCAATGACATAGGCGTTCTTGGTATTACTAATGGTAATCAGGCGACGATGTTCCACGATAAAGGTCATGGGAAAGGCTTCGTAGTATTCCTTGTCCTTTTTCAAGTTCAAGACATTATAGATAAAGGTCACAGTCCCATTTTCACGGTGATAATCCATGTGGGCACGCTCATTTCTATCCAGTGCGTACTCAATGGTTTCCTTGTCCAAACCGTAGATTTCAGAAAGGTCTTCTAGTTTTTTCAACTTGTCCAAATCTAGGTCAATCCAGGTACAACCATTGCCCAGCTGTTTTTCTAAAAACATCTTCTCTACCTTACCAAACTCTTTCTATTGTACCATAAATCTGCTAAAATTTCAGGCCTGATCTGTCCGAGAGAAATTGCTGACGACGGTGATATTCCGATTGGGTACGAAGTGCAGAACCTGGTCTTCTCCTCTGAGTTGCGTTGTTCGAATGCCGACGCTGACAACCTTGCCCGAGACAGTAATAGGACCATTTGTCAAAACAACTTCATCTCCTACATCCAGTTGACGTTCAAAGAGGATGAAGAAGCCATTGATGACATCAGACAGAAAACCTTGGGCTCCCATCCCAATAGCCACCCCAGCAATCCCAGCTCCAGCAAGCAAACTAGAAACTGGCAAGCCCAATATCGACAAAATGCAGTAAATCAAAAAGAAATAAAGGGTATAATTAAACACATTTTCTAACAGACGTGAGATGGTTTTCTGACGCCCGACATCATGACGAGACATTTTTAGAGAAGGTTTAACAATTCTCTGCACCATGGTATGGAGCAATTTCTTAGCTATATAAAAGAGTAAAAATAAGAATAAAAGAGAAAGTAACTTGGTTAAGATATTCTCGATAATCGCTGTAATATCAAGCTTATTGAGATAGGTTTGAATAAATTCTTGCATAGAAAACTCCTTTCATTTATTATACCATACTTTCATAAAGTATCATTCTCCATAAATATTCAAAAATAATTTCAAAAATAGACAGAAAATTCTTGATTTTGGTTCATATTTATACTATAATCATAAACATTACACAACTAATACTCAATGAAAATCAAAGAGCAAACTAGGAAGCTAGCCGCAGGCTGTACTTGAGTACGGCAAGGTGAAGCTGACGTGGTTTGAATTTGATTTTCGAAGAGTATAAGGAGGTTATTATGAAAAAACTCATTCATTCTTGGAATAAGGCAAGCCTAATCAAACGGATTTTGATTGGTATGCTTTTTGGAGGAATCTTAGGACTAACACTTCCTACTGTATCTGGAATCGGCCTACTCGGAGATCTCTTTGTTGGTGGTCTAAAAGCCATCGCTCCGATTCTAGTCTTTGCCCTCGTTGCCAATGCCCTTTCCAAACACCAAAAGGGACAGGATAGCAATATGAAAACGGTTATCTTCCTTTATCTAGTAGGAACCTTTGCAGCGGCACTTGTGGCTGTCTTTGCTAGTTTCATCGTTCCTGTTGAAATTACCTTAAATAGTACTAATACAGAGGTTACGCCTCCTGATGGTATAGGTCAGGTTCTTAGCAATCTCTTACTTAAACTCGTAGACAACCCTGTCAATGCTCTCGTCACAGCCAACTACATTGGAATCCTATCTTGGGCAGTGATTTTCGGTATTGCTATGAGAGAAGCCAGCAAAAATAGTAAAGAATTGTTGAACACCATAGCTGATGTGACTTCTAAGATTGTCGAATGGATCATCAACCTAGCTCCATTTGGAATCCTAGGACTTGTATTTAAAACCATCTCTGATAAGGGAATCGGAAGCCTAGCCAACTACGGAATCTTGCTTGCCCTCTTGGTGACAACTATGTTCTTTGTGTCCTTAGTAGTCAATCCATTGATTGCCTTCCTCTTTATGAAGAGAAACCCTTATCCCCTCGTTTGGAAATGTTTGCGTGTCAGCGGTGTGACAGCCTTCTTTACTCGTAGTTCTGCAGCTAACATCCCTGTCAACATGAAGCTCTGTCATGACCTTGGACTCAACCCAGATACCTATTCAGTTTCTATCCCACTTGGTTCTACTATCAATATGGCAGGAGCAGCGATTACTATTAACATTTTGACCCTTGCTGCAGTAAACACTCTCGGAATCCCTGTTGACTTTGCGACAGCCTTTGTCCTTAGTGTGGTAGCAGCTATCTCAGCCTGTGGAGCTTCTGGTATCGCTGGTGGTTCCCTCCTCCTTATCCCAGTTGCTTGTAGCCTTTTTGGTATTTCTAACGATATTGCCATGCAAGTTGTGGGGGTTGGATTTGTGATTGGTGTCATCCAAGACTCATGCGAAACAGCTATTAATTCTTCTACAGATGTCCTCTTTACTGCCGTTGCCGAATACGCAGCAGCCCGTAAAAAATAACTCATAAAGACAAGTCTGCTCAAGTCTTGTCTTTTCCACTTTTATTCTAACTTACTAGGAAATCCTTATGTCTATTAGCCAACGTACGACCAAACTCGTCTTAGCTACCTGTCTAGCCTGTTTTGTCGCTTATTTTCTCAATCTTTCTTCAGCTGTCTCAGCTGGAATTATCGCTCTCTTAAGTTTATCTGATACCCGTAGAAGCACCTTAAAACTGGCACAAAATCGACTCTTTTCCATGCTTCTAGCTCTGGCTATCGGTGTTCTGGCTTTTCACTTGAGCGGATTTCATATCTGGAGCCTTGGCCTCTATCTGGCTCTCTACGTTCCTCTAGCCTACAAGATGGGCTGGGAAATTGGCATCACACCAAGTAGCGTTTTGGTCAGCCATCTCTTGGTACAAAAATCAATTTCTCCAGACCTTCTAGTCAATGAATTTCTTCTCTTTGCTATCGGTACAGGGTTTGCCCTACTAGTCAATCTCTATATGCCTTCACGAGAGAAGGAAATCCAGCTCTACTACACGCTGGTTGAAGAAAAGTTAAAAGATATCCTCCAGCGCTTCAAATATTATTTATCCAGAGGGGATGGACGTAACCGAGCACAGCTGGTAGAAGAATTAGACACTCTTTTGGAAGAAGCCCTCAAACTGGTCTATCTAGATCACTCAGACCACCTCTTTCACCAGACCGACTACCATATCCACTACTTTGAAATGAGACAGCGACAAAGTCGTATCCTGCGAAATATGGCCCAGCAAATTAACACCTGTCACCTAGCTGCCAGTGAAAGTCTGATTTTGGCCCAACTTTTTTCAAAAATTGGCGGTCAACTAAGCCAGACCAATCCTGCTTCTGATTTGCTAGATGAAATTGAACGCTATCTGGAAATCTTCCGTAACCGCAGTCTACCCAAGACAAGAGAAGAATTTGAAACTCGCGCCACACTCCTCCAACTCCTACGTGAAGCCAAAACCTTTATCCAGGTGAAAGTTGATTTTTACCAAAAATATGGACAGTAAAAAAGAGAAAACTTCAGACCAATCACAAAAGGTGAATATCTGAAGTTTTCTTTTATTTGTAAGTTAGCACCATAAAGGTTAGTAATAGGACGAATAAGGCCAAACTCACCAATAAAGTAAGCACCTTTACCAAAGTATTGCTCTGCCAATAACTTGGTTTACCAATATTACTGGTGGCATCCATGGAAAATAGTTGATTTTGACGGGGTTGTATGGTTACCAATACAATCAAAGCAAGAGATAGGACAATAGCTAAAACAATCAGTATGTCAATCATAGGCCTACCTCAAAATTCCCAACAAAGTAAAGAGTAAACCAATCAGAATCATCAAGCCCAGTAAAAGTGAAAAAGTCTTACTAATCTTTTCTCCTCGGGTTTCTTTTTCTTTCTTGATGGGTTTTTGTTTCAACTCTTCCATGCGGCCTTCAACGTCTTTGTAAAATAAATCTTCCTCTGACATGTTAGCCTCCTAAAACAGTTTGCATGGTTTCCTGATATCGCACCAAGTCAACATAGTTGGCATGTTGGCCCTGTTTGCCAAGTGCCTGACGCATTTGCTCAACATCTGAAAGAGCCAGTTTAATAGTCTTAACCAAATCAGAAACTTCACTACTTTCAAATAGATGGTCAGGAGCGATATAGAGTCTATTGTGTACCGTCTGATGAAATCCAAGAAGCAAGAGATTGTGTTCAAAGGCCTGACGCACTGCCTGCAATAACTCATTGCTATGGTTTATGTCCAAGTAAATATCTGATAGTTGATAAAGTTCTTGAATTTTTTGTGGACTAGCGTTTTGATAAAGGACTACATTAGGATAGCGAAGCATATCTAAGAGCTTAGAAGACATCTCTGTTACCGCTGCGATACGGAAGGTAACATCAGGCAAGGCTTCTACGATTGCTTCTACTTGCTCAATCTGATCGGAATTTGTCAAGATTAAGGCGTCTCGTCTTAGGAAATTATCACGTTTGAACTGGTAATGGTAACCCAAGTGGACAAACTGATCATGGTATTTCTCGTCAGTCAACTCTAAAGCACGTTCATAAGTCGCCTTGTTTGGAATGATGATTTTCTTAGTGCGCACATCATCACTCTCTAAAATCAACTGCATATTGCCTGGAATGGCATCATAGAGAGGTTCCTGCCAAACCAAAACATCTGAACCAGATTTATCTGGATGATGGAAGGAAACCAAGAAAGGAGTCGCTAAGGTATTAAAGATAAGCTGACTTGTATCTATTTCCAAATTTTGCAAAAAGAAGATGATAAATTCAACCTTATTTGCAAAGTAACGCATAGATTGACCAGGTAAAGTCAATAAGATATCACCTGTCACATGGTTTTCAAGTAACACCTCCTGGCCATTGACATCTTGGTAAACCGTCATAATCGGCTCACTATCAGCACTATAGGTCGTTGTAGCAAAGCAAGCACCAAAGCGATTGTAATGGTCAATCTGGCGTACTCTTCCTTCCAAGTCTTTCCAATCTACCTGTTTAACCAAGCGAGCCTGCATTCCATCTGCATAATGAATGACAGCCCTCTCCTGTAGTAAATCATTAATAGTGGCTGAACTATTATTCCCCATAATTTCCCAAAAAGCTGGAACAGAAACTTGGTTAAAATAGAGAGGTTTTCCCTTTTCATAGCCTAGATAATAGGTAAATGGGGACACCAGACCATCAGGTAGAAAACCATCTGCATCGATGACTACTCCAAGTTGGGAAAGACCAGTAGCTACTAGACTTTCATGTAAATCTCGACTTTCCTGACTATATCGATCATAAAGTTCAATCATGGAGCACCTCCTCTACTGTTTTTTTCCACTTTTCTAAAATTTCTTCGGTTAAGAAACCTTCTGCAATTTGGTAAGAATGGGCACGCATATCCGCCAAACGATTTTCTTGATACAGTTGGCAAATCTTAGCTGCGTAAGCTTGCTTGATTTGGTCTTCTACATGGTCAGATGAACTTGGAATTAAATAACCATTTTTCCCATCTTCTATAAAGGTCTGATTGCCATAAGGCACATCAAAACCAATTAGAGGTAGACCTGAACCAACTGCTTCCATCAAAGTCAAACCAAAGCCTTCGCTGGTAGAAGCCGTCAAGTAGACCTCATACTGGCTATAAATCTGCGAAAGTTCCGCATGCCCCTTGAGTTGGATATAATCTTCAGCCTGATGATTTGCAATAATGTCTCTAAGCAGAGAATCTTCTCCACCGCTACCATAAATATCAAAGGTTAATTCAGGTATTTCCTTATGTGCCTCAATCACAGCCTTGACCAACCAGTCAATGTGTTTTTCTTTGGCAAGACGTGAAGCCGTAATCAATGAAAATGGCTTACGTCCCTGACTTGACTCAGTTAATGCATCAATACTTCCTACAGGAATAGTAACAATCTTTGGACGATGCTGAGTATATTTGGCAAATTGCTCTTGCAAAACTTCATTTTGTCTATCAGTGGATACGATAAAGAAATCAACCTTATCTGCATTGGTAAACTGGTAGTCATAATAGTTATTCCAAAGGATGTAATCCTCATTTGTAACATTTTCACTATAATGCTCCGCATGAACAACTACCGCTAAATGCGCTACTTGTGCTTCCTCAAAAACAACCTGTCCAATGCCTGTTTCTCTATCAAGAATGACCAAATCAGACTTGTTCAAATTCAAAGATTTCATAAAAGCACGCATGAAAGCTTGCTTTCCATAGAAAATCTTATCCTTAAAACGGTAAACTTCTTCCTTCCCTTGATTCATCAAGATATCATAGGCTGGAGTCCCGTCTTCATTATAAAAAGTTCGTTGATATAGGACTGCAACATTATCCTTGGGAGCAAAGTATTCGCTACAATAACGCGTATAAGAAAAGTAATCCTTGCGAATCAGTTTTCCTTTAAAAACATACTCCGCATGTTGAACCAAGTTCTTGTTTTCATCAACTAAATAACAGGTGACAAACTTATCTTGGTCAGAAAAGAAGATACGCAATACCTTGCCATTTTTTTCTCTGTGACTTTCTTCACCACCAAAGTAAGCCAAGACATCATCCACTGTCACGCTAGTCGGTGCAATCTTTATGTCTGTGAAATGATTATAAAGCCAAATCACTTGATCATCATCAAAACCAATATTGGCTGTTAAGTGCTGAATATTATCGGCTAAAATCATATCTGTAAAGATAAACTTAGAGGACAGATTTAATTTCCGAAAAACACCAGCACGATAGGCTTGTGCATATTCAACACCGCTACTAGCCCATCCAAGTCCTAAATTTATATTGTAAATTGTCATATTTTCCTCTTTTTATGGGAAATGAGTCATAATCTCACCCTTAGGAGTGACTTCAACCAAGCCCATCAGGAGATTACGCACCATATCCGCATGAATTTGTTCTTTCATGGTTTCAAAGCCTGCATAGGCTTCTTGATAGTACTCTACAATTGGATTTTTCTGACTATTGGATTGACCACCTATAGCCATAGATAACTGTTGTAGATAGTCTACCTGCTCTACCCAGTTGTCATCAATAGCCTTGAGCATGGAAAGTCGTAAAAACTGTTCATACAAGCCATGTTGCTCAAGCAATTCTTTCTTTTCAGAAAGTTCTTTATCAATCACCTGTTTTACAAAGTTACGAACTGCAGTTTTATCAGTCACATTTACATAGTCTGGAACTTCTTTAATATGAAAACTAATATTGGTCACAATAAAGTGGAAGAGTAACTCTCGGCTTTCATAGTCTGAAGAAGTCACTTGACCTATGTAACTAGCAATGATTTCATCAACAACATCTTCCAAATCACGAGAACCATCTATTAAACGATTTCTCTCTTTATAGACCATATCTCGTTGTATATTCATACTCTCTGCATACTCTAGAGTCTGACGACGTGCAGAGCGTCCTGCACTATCACTCGCATGCTGAGCTCTTTCAACTAATTTCCGATACTTACGACCCTTAAGAACCTCTGGTTGTGTCATATCTTTAACTTGGTAATCTTTATACTTTTTATGCACCCAAGAAGGCCCAAATTTCTTAATAACATCGTCCTCTAAAGATACAAAGAACTTACTCATACCAGGATCTCCTTGGCGACCAGAACGACCACGAATTTGCAGGTCAATCCGTTGGCTATCCATCCGCTCCGTTCCAATGACAATCAAGCCACCAAGTTCAGCAACTCCCTTACCAAGCTTGATATCCGTACCACGTCCTGCCATAGAAGTTGCCACTGTAACAGCCCCCATTTGACCTGACTCGGAGATAATCTGAGCCTCACGCGCCGCATTATTAGCATTTAAAACATTATGAGCTATACCTTCTCGAAGCAAAAGTGATGAATAAAGCTGAGACATTTCAACTGATCCTACAAAAACAAGTAAGGGATTCCCCTTAGCATGGTATTCTTTGATATACTCTAAAGAAGCATACACTTTTTCAGGTAAAGTGACATATAGATTATCTGGATAGTCAATCCGTTGTCTAGGACGGTTAGTTGGAATGCGCACTACCGACATATTATAAGTTTCCAGAAGCTCTTTTTCTGCAACCTTACCTGTCCCCGTCATTCCAGACACCTTATTAAACATCTTAAAAAGGCTCTGATAGGTGATAGAAGCCATGGCTCTCGTCTCTGGAGATAACTTGACATGTTCCTTTGCCTCAATTGCCTGATGGAGACCCCCCTGCAGTTTGGTCATTTCCAATAGACGTCCCGTCCCCTTATCTACTAATACCATTTCATTACCACGAATGACATAGTCCTTATCTTTTGTATAGAGCTTATGGGCTCGAATCGCATAAACTAAATGACGAGCAAAGGGTGCATTCTCCTCGTTATAAAAATGGTCAATCCCTAAAAAACTTTCAGCGGCTTTAGCCCCCTTAGTAGTCAACCAAACTTCATCTTTCTCCTCTTTAAAAATGTAATCCTCACCTTCAACCAAGGTCGTTACAAGCGTGTCAATAATACCATAGTGATTAGACTGAACCCGAGGAGATCCAGCAATAATAAGAGGTGTTTGAGCGCTATCCAATAAGATATCATCAATCTCATCAATAATGACGTAATTAAAAGGTTTTAAAAACTTCCCTTCCTCATTTGAGGCAAGATTATCATTCAAATAATCAAAACCTAAATGACCGTTAGTTGTATAAATAATATCTGATGCATAAATGTTTTTTTTCTCTTGTGGGGTAAATTCTTTTTGAGGGTCATCTGTAAAAGGCACACCAATTGTCAATCCTAAGAAACGATATACTTGTCCCATCTCTTCAGCATCACGTTTAGCTAGATAGTCATTGGTAGTGATCAGCATAGTTCCTTTTCCTGTCAGGGCATTGAGATAGACAGGCATAGTGGCTGTCAAGGTTTTTCCCTCACCAGTATTCATCTCAGCAACATTTCCCTGATGAATAACGATCCCTCCCATGACCTGAACATCATAAGGAAACATTCCCAGTACGCGTTTATCTGTTTCACGCACAACAGCAAAAGCTTCCACTAAAAGATCATCTACCGTCTCTCCTTTAGCAAGACGTTGGCGAAATTCCTCTGTCTTTGCAGCTAATTCTTGATCTGATAGAGATTCCATCTTTTCTTTAAGGGCATTAATCTTTTTTAAAATCCTTTTAACTTTCCGAAGTTGGAAATCTTGATAAAAACTTCTAGACACAATTAATCTCCTTAATAGATAAAGAATAAAAATCCATAGACTCAAAGCCAGCACTTAGAAGGGAGACTTGGTAGGTATAGGTGTCATCAGGATAAGTAAAATCAAAGACTTTCTTTTTTTCAATTTTCTCTTCAATTACATCCCCATATCTATCAAAAAAGGAAATCTTTGTATAGACTCCATTTGTAGGATAACATTCAAAATTCATACATAATTGATAATCCTGTTTTCTTTTAAGTAAAGGGAGACTGGGCTGAGTTCTAAATGCCTGATAATTCACACTAGAAAACCATGTTTTTAAAATTTCTCCTGATGGTATCAACGGATTATATAGACTAATATGTTTATCTTCGTAATAGGTCACCTTACTACCATACATAAATGTCCCACTTACCTCTCCCCAAGTGATACTTCCTCTTTGGTTGATAATCATTTGTCACCTCTTCCAAACTCCGCTCCCAATACCATACTATAAAAATGCAAAAACCAAGCCACATTTGTAGCAGTATCATCATTGTGTCGCCCAGATGTTCCCTTAGAAAGAATTTTTGCACCTGTATTGCATAGATAAGTTACTAATTGTTCATAGGCATGGCTATCCATTTCCTCATCTTTCATATAAGATAATCCAAAAGTTGTTTTTGAAAAATCAGCTTGTTTAAAGACCTTCCAAAAACGTTGATCCAATTCCAACATATGGTCAGATGTCACTCCATTTGTATGGTGGATTAACACATCAAATGCCAAATTGGAAACAGCCGGTGCATCTAAACGACCCCTACGAGCAATTGTTCCAAGATTAGCCAGAGGTTTTCCCACAATAACGGCTCTAGGTTCAAAGAAACCCGCATAGTAAAGAGCTGGAAAAGTTCCCATAGAAAGACCAGATAAAATTAAATCTTTATGAGTAAGGTCTAAATACTGTAGATAATAACGAATAGTAT
The DNA here is from genome assembly GCF_963516515.1 of uncultured Streptococcus sp. Taxonomy (GTDB): domain Bacteria; phylum Bacillota; class Bacilli; order Lactobacillales; family Streptococcaceae; genus Streptococcus. The sequence goes on from NZ_CAUQCJ010000006.1 coordinate 45,015, forward strand.
CCTTTATCTTCTCTTCTAGTTCTTCACTACCAAGGTAAAAAGCGCCTCCTTCTAACCTAGGATCAGAAAATAAAAGAAAAGGGCAACCTAAATTTTTCATCATGCGATATCCCTCAAATCCCTCGGCGGGACGATACCCAGCAAAATAGACTGCCAAAGGTGGTTTGAAATCTCCTGGATGAAAGAAATAGTTAATTTCATCGCGCTTGCTATCATGTAAAATATTTCCACCAAGAAAAAATTTACCAAATTGTTTACGACTCCAACGTTGGTGTAGATTGCCTAACTTCAAGCTTCCACGACCACGAGCCTCTACAGATACCGTTATAAAAAAATCTTCCTCTTTACTGTCCACAACAATAGCTTTCTGAAGAGCATCTTCAGCATAAGTTTCCTCTTCAAAAAATTCATCAACAGATCCAGCCCATATCTTACGAATAACAAGACGAAATTCACAATTTCCTTGTTTTTCAAACTCTAACCATAATTCGATAGGTAAATTTTTATAAACCATAAAATTATCTGGCCAGTAAGCTAATTGTTGAAAATCATCTCCAAAATCCCCGTTCAAATTGACATCATCAAGCCCCTGATAAGCAATAGTCCCTCGAAAGCTTGAATGAATTTGCATCGTTGACGGAAATAATTTATCACCGTAACCTCCACTAAAGAGAGAGGTTGACAAATCATTCACTAATTGCTGAGGATCTAAGAAGTCTATAGCTTGAGCACATCGTTTCTTTAATAAATCAAGAATGACCAAATCTGTCGTTTTAAACTCTTGATTATAAAACAAAGTATAAGGTTCAATATGATGAATAAAGGGTAATAAATCACTGATATACTGCCCGTCCTCTATCAAGATTGCATGAAAATTTACGATATCATGCATTTCCATCATTTTACGAAGAGCTAACGGTGAGTTGGGACAGAAATAGTACCAATCCATATTTTCAGGAATATCGTAATGATGAGCCCAATTATCAATCCCTATCTGTAGGATTTTATAGTCCTTTGACATCAGTAACCTCCTCAATCCAGTGATGCAATTTATCTAAGAAACGTTGACCAGTATGTTCCTTGATTTTATCAATAGAGTAAATCAAGGCCTGGTTCCATTCTTTCAGTTTATCTATATAGTAATGTGCAGCCTTGGAAAATTCTTTCACATCCGAAATCAAATAACCATTTTTCAAATGTTCCACATAAACGCTTTTAACCCGATTAATCTGAGGAATTCCTGCACTAATACCCGCTATTTGAGTATAGAGATGCGGTTGTTTATTGAGATCCACAATCAAACGAACAAACTCTAGTGTCTTAATCAAATCCAACTCATCATTCATATTGACAAATTGAAAACGTAATTCCTGCTCTTGATTTTCTTCTAAAGGATTTTCTGCTTCTCCATAATCTATTCCTTTTTCTAAACTATCAGTATGAATTTTCTCTTGAATAATTTCATGAACAAGAGCCTCCACATCTTCCATTTGTTGCTGGCTAGCCGAGAAAGCTCCAAAAACGATTTCTGTATTCTTAGTTTCAGCAATAAATAACAAAACTTGAGCCAATGCTTCCCTATCAATTTCTTCATTAAAATCAAGCTGATAATAAATAATAGACTCTTTTCTTGTTTGACTTCGCCCCAGACGTAAACGTGTATCAAAAGGAGAAAGGTGGTGGAATTTATTAGATAGTTCAGGGTATAGTTCCTGTAAAAGTTGTAGACTATCTTCTCTATCCACCAATACTAGGCTGGCACTATCAACTGATAATGATATCTCTCTAAAGGTATCTTGAGTATTACGATTGATAAAGAGACTCAAAATTTTAGGATTAGCACTTGGAATATGATCAAAAATAAACTGATCATGATAAGGATGCGACGGAATGATAAAAATATCTTGCTTTTTCTGATTTTTTTTCAAATATTTATCAAAAAATTCTGCCACCAAATGCTCCATATTTCGATATTTAAGCAATTTAAATCGATAGGCAAAAATAGGATTGATCTCAATTCTACCTTCCTCTTGAATATACTCCCTAAATCGCCAAATTCCTTTAGGATCCAGATAGTCTTGATAAATAGCTTGTCCATCCTCAAAATAGATTACACTGGATACAAATCCTCTGTCATCCATGATATAGCGCTTGCTAATCTGATCATTTGGATCAAAATACCGAATCTCACTAATAAAGCCCTCAACACCATGCTCTACCTGAGCATATTTTTTACCTTTTTTTTGCACGATAATAGCAAAGGGACTATAAAGAAATTGGCAATCACTATCCCACTCTATATCTCCAATATGAAGAACTTGAGTGTGCAGTCCATAGAAATCTTGCATATCATCAAAAACAGAGTAGACATCTGTCTCTAAAACACCATGTCTATGTAAAAAATAACGCAAATGCGGTTGATAAGATAACACTAATAAGCGAGATGATATACCTTGCCTTTGAAAGAGACGGATTTGATTAAAGGTATCATCAAATTCGAAGCGAAATTGTGAATGGTACCAAAGAATTATATCCGCATGCCACTGACGTTCTGAACCATACCAAGCTGGAATAAAATAATACATGACACCCTCCTAAATCAATGGTTTATAAGTTTCGTTTAATCTCAGAGCTTTCACTTCATCTATGACTGTAAAAATCATACCTCCGAACATCATAAACAAACCAGGAATCATTGCCACTCTAAGTAGTTTCTCATCAACCAATACAAATAGCATAGGCCCTCCGGCCATCACTACATTAAACACAGCACCAATAAGAGAAAACCTAAGAACCAATCGATTGATGAAACGACTCGTTTCTTCACCTGGATAGACTCCATAAATATATTCTCCTGATTTCTTCATTCGATCTGAAATTTGTTCCCCACTCATATTTACAAAAGCAAAGGCTATACTAAAAATAAAAAGAATAATCATATACATATAAATCCACAATGGTTTACCCATTGTATACTGAGATGAAATTTCAGTGAAAATTAGATTGCTCGGAAAAATCGTCTGTAACAACAACAATACATACGTTGGTAAACTCAAAAAAGTCATTACATACATAAAAGGCATCCCTCCGGCAGGATTAAGCATAATCTCAAAATAGGAATATCTCTTAAAACGATTATGTAGGCCAATCTTATGAACTGCTATACGATAACGAGCACGATACAGGAGAGCTACTAGATAAGTAAAAACAATTCCCATAACAATCAAACCAATTAAAACAAAAAGAGGGATGGGAACAGTTCGAAATGTTTCAATCAAATCTTGAGGAATGTTTAAAATCATTCCAATCAATAAAATAATCATAGGTCCACCGATACCTACAGTTGCATTGATGTCTGATAACCACACCAAGAAAAAAGCACCCGCTATCAAAAGGCAGGTATTAAGGACGATAACCAACATTTTAGGCACATTGGACTGAATTGGGAGATTTAACGAAATAGCTAATGCCTGAATCAAAGCAATAAACAAGGTTAAGTACATCTGCCTTCTATTTTGTATCTCAATAGCTCCAGATACCAGATTTAATTTTTTTGAAAAAGAAAGCATCTGCCATAAAATCATCGAAGACATCCATGGAGATAATCCTACTGAAAACAAGGATAAACTTCTCAAATTTCCACCTGTCATTGCTGTGGAAAAAGCTAAGTAAGCAGCAGTTCCTCCTAAAAATTCCCTATTATTCATATCTACAAAAGGAAGGGTCACCCTACTTCCTGCTATAAATATGAATATAAAAAATAATGTTGCCAGTCCTTTTTTAACTGCAATCGATGAAAAAATATTTTTCATGTTTAATCCTACTCTCTAAAACTCACTTCTAGTCTATTTCTACTGAGTAATTTATAATCATTATACTATCAGGTATTTTAATGTTTTTATTAACTTTTACGTTACTATTATAACAAAAAAAGCAGAAAAAATCTGCTTCTAACTCCCTTAAGGAAATAATGAAAAAGTGTATGTTAGTTAATTAAATAGGTTGTTTTTATACACTATCAGCTCACTGGGCATTCTTTATTCTTTTAATTATTATCTATAAGATCTAGTATTTCCGTATATCTCCTGAAAATCTCTGTATCCTGCATACCATTTTCTTTAGCCGATTCCCATCCCTGTCTTATGTTACTTAAGGTGTTCTCCTTTTCGTCGAAACTATTCCATCCCTTTATGGTATAGATAGCTAAACGTTCTAATACACACTCTAACTTATCTATTAATAGCTTCTCAGTTACTGTATTAACAATGCTTCCTTCTCTACCTATCCTATATATATATAAAGATTTATGAATATAAGTACTACGAGATGATTTCGCAAATAATTTATAATTTGTTCGACTGTCTTCTGTAAGTTTACCTTTGGGAAACCTAATATTATCAAATAAACTTCGACTAAAAAGAATTCCCCAACTCGTTACAAAAGAGTAATCACGTGGTTCCAACAAAGGGAGTTTATTAATTAACTCTTCCCCTTCATAGGTTTCTTCATAGTAGTCATCCCATACATGGATTAAATAATGGTTTTCTTTAACGTCAAATTGTGCATAGTTTGAAATAACAATTTCAGAATCATTTTTTAAAGCAGCTTGATACATATCTTCAATATATGTTGCTTCAACCCAATCATCTGAATCTATGAAAGTAAGAAATTTTCCTTTTGCACGAGCCACACCATAATTTCGTGCGTCAGATAATCCCCCATTTCCCTTTTCAAAATAGCGGAATCTACTATCTCTAGCAACATATTCTTGGCAAATCTCTCCAGATGAATCTGGTGAACCGTCATTTATCAATAAAACTTCTATATTTGAATAAGTTTGATGTTCAATACTATCTAAACACATTCGAAGGTAGTTTTCAACATTATAGATTGGCACTATGATACTAATCAAAGACTGAGAATACATTACACTGTCTGACATTACAGAAATAAAAGACTCATAAGATTTTAACACTTGAGAATCAGGAAATTGACTCAATCTAAAATATAAAATAATCTTAAATTTTTCTATATAGCGATTATTCGGAATATGTAATTCCGTAATTTTTTTTAATATTTTCTCATATATTCTAATTTCAGAAATAACATGTGATTCTAAGCAATTATTCGAAGCACTCCTTTGATGTTGCCTATAAATATAAGTTGGTTGATTCACGTAATAAATGGAGGAAACGTTTAAATACAAATTAAAAAAGAAATCTAAATCTTCTCCATAATTAACTGACTCATCAAACAATAGATTCTTTACTAAATCCACCTTGAACAGTTTAGATACAGCACAATTAAAATCATGATTTAAAGAAGATAGTTCAGGAAAAAGTTCTAAAAACTCATCTCTAGATACTTTTCCAATATCCAAAGTATGTAATTGTTCTTCCGAATAAGATGGTAAGTAATACAGATTATCATCCATATTAAAGTAGTTATGAGCTGAAATGGAAATATCTACCTCATTTTCTTTAAGAGCACTATACAGTACTTCTAAATAATTTTCTTCAACCCAATCATCTGAATCTACAAAAGTAATATAATTACCTTTTACATTTTTCAAACCTAAGTTACGTGCTGAAGATACTCCACCATTCTCTTTTTCAAAATAGCGTATTCGAGAATCTTTTTCTGCAAATTCTTTACAGATCATTGCAGAATCGTCAACTGATCCATCATTGACAAGAAGTACTTCAAAATTTTTATAACTTTGATTAATTATACTATCCAAACACTGGCGTAAATAGCAATCAGTATTGTAAATAGGGACAATAATACTAATTAATTCCTTTGAATCTCCCATATTTTTCTTTCCTTTAACTATTTTTTATAAACTCAAACTTACAATCTTCTAAATAATAGAAGATGATAACACATATGACTTGTTCGGAAACTATTTTAACTCATAGCTAATGATAGCACAAATCAAATCAACTTTTAGTTCAAATCTTTTATTTGATTGCGATAAGATTGTTCCATAATCTCAAAAGTCTTAAATTTAACATTAAAATTCTCAACTTTTATACATATTTCATCCCTTTCTCTATTACATTGCTTTTTCATACACAGTTTTCATAACTATTGTATAACATAGTTATGAACTATATGGTTACCAAATAAGTCTATTATTAATTTGAAGATACATTTTTATATGAATAATACTATGCTATTTAACTTTCATCTACTAATGATAATATTTCCGTATATCTCCTAAAAATTTCTGTATCCTGCAATCCATTTTCTTTTGCTTGTTGATATCGTAATCTCAAACATCCCAAGACATTATTCTTTTCATCAGAGTAATTCCAGCCTTTTATGGTATAAATAGCTAATCTTTCTAACAAGCATTCTAAAACATCTATTAAGAGCTTCTCATTAACACTACTTCCAACACTCAGTATTCCTTCTCTATGAGAATAAATTTCCTTATGGATATAAGTGATTTTTTTTGATTTAAAAAACAATTTATAATTAGTCCAAGAATCTTCTATTACTTTCCCCTTAGGAAATTTTACATTATTAAATAATTCTTTCTTGAATAGAATTCCCCAACTAGTTATGTATATATAGCCGTTTAATTCCAATTTGGGAAGTTCCATGATAAGTTCTTCACTAGTATAATTCTTTTCATAGTAATCATCCCAAATATGGACATAATAATTTCTATCACTCTCATTATAGATAGTGTAATGTGAGATAACAGTATCTGAATCATTTCGAATAGCTGCTTGATATAAATCTTCCACATAAGTTAAACTTAACCAATCATCCGAATCTACAAAGGTTAGATACTTTCCATTTGATCTTTCAATACCATAATTTCGTGCATCAGATGCACCTCCATTTTCTTTTTCAAAGTAACGAAAACGACTATCTCTTGCAACATATTCTTGACAGATTTCTCCGGATGAATCTGGTGAACCATCATTTATCAATAAAACTTCGATATTTGAATAAGTTTGATGTTCAATACTATCCAAACACATTCGGAGGTAGTTTTCGACATTATAAATTGGAACTATAATACTAATTAGTTCCCCACCATTTTCTACTTCAATCTCCTTAACTTCATCTGACAAAAATGAATATTGTCCTTGTTCAGCCAACTCTAATTTTTTACGTACTTCCTTTGCCTCATCAATATAATCATGTTCTTCTAATTGCCCTAATATTCTCTGTAACACATAGCGATACATATTAAATGAATGCTGAATTTCTATACCTTCAATATCTTTTGTTTCTTTTATCCTCTCTTCAATAGCATCAATATAATCTAAATGCTTGAGAGTGAAAATATTAGACAATCCTGAAGGATTCATACGATAAACATAGGAAGCTCCATTAAAAACATAAATTTTATCAGCTTTCATATACAATTTCCAGATTAAAAATTGATCCTCTGCATATTTTCCGTAGGGAAAGCGTAGCTCACTGAATAACTCTCGTTTAAATAATTTTCCCCAAGCGGTAGAAAAGGTTAGAAATGTAACATCAAGCATTGAATCTAGATATTGAATAGCTTGAAAATCTTTAAATGCTACCAATGAATCACTCTTAAAATGATCATTATAGAAGTAAAAATTCGAGTCACCAAATCGACAATACCCTCCTATTGTGATATCTGAGTCACTTAACCGACTAGCGTAGTACAAATTCTCTAAATAATCTTCAAAGAGAAAATCATCCGAATCTAGAAAAGTGATATAATGTCCCTTAGCTCTATCAAGTCCATAGTTTCTAGCATCAGACAATCCCCCATTTTCCTTTTCAAAATAGTGGAAGCGGCTGTCACGTTCTACAAAATCTTGACAGATAGCTCCTGAGCCATCTGTTGAGCCATCATTTACCATCAGAACTTCAAAATCCTTATAAGTTTGTGATAGGACACTATCCAAACACGATCTTAGATAATTCTCTACATTATATACTGGTATAATGATGCTTACCTGAGTTTCTCTCATATTATTCCTTCTCACTATCTAATTCTCATCCTGAGAAATCAATATTAAATTTTCCTTAATATGGCGATATGTTTCTGTATCTTCCATACCCCAAATCATTCTCATGTTATATTCTGTAATTTTCAAAAAGGTTATGTAACGATCAAAATGCCTCGTCACATCATATCCCATAATAGATAAAAGAGCTAAACGTTCTGCTATATGATTTAGTTGAGCTGTGACTAAAGGATAAATCTTGCTCTTAGTTATTCCAGAGTCATTTTCTCTATAAATATAAGTATCTTTGTGAGCATATACAATTTTGTCTACTTGAGTGTAAATTTTATAGATTAATGCAACATCTTCACCTATAACACCTTTGGGGAAGCGTAAAAATGAAAATACACTCCTCTTGTACAATTTTCCCCATATAGTAGAAAACGACAAATCATTTCTTTCAAGAATAGCTAAATTATCTAATAATTCTTCTGAACTATAATTTTTTTCATAGTACTCTCCAAATGTATGAAGATAGAAAGTAGCAGTAGAGGTCTGATAATTAGCATAGTTTACGATAGAGATGTCTACATTATTGCTTACTAATGCAGTATAAAGAACATTCAGATGCATTTTATCTAAAAAATCATCCGAATCAACAAAAGTAAGGTATTTTCCCTGCGCCTGTTCAATTCCATAATTTCGAGCATCCGAAAGACCACCATTTTCTTTTTCAAAATAACGAATACGTGAATCTTTTTCAGCGTATTCTTGACAAATTAAACCTGAGTTATCTGTCGAACCATCATTTACCAAAATAACTTCATAATCGCTAAACGTCTGCTCTAAAATGCTATCCAAACATTGTTTAAGATACTCTTCAACGTTATAAACCGGCACAATAATACTAATTAATTTATTTTCCATATCTTACTCTCTAATATTTTTTAAAAATAGGTACTCCCCTTTATCAGCATATTCCACTTTCTCTCGTAATTCCGCTTCTTCTTTAATAAAACCTTTCCCTTCCAACATAGAAAGATTTCTCTTCAAAGCAAATTTATACTGATTAAATGCCAATTCCATAGGATAATCTAATTCTGGCATCTCCATTAAGGTATGAATACGCTCCTCAATCGCTTCAATAAAATCCAAGTGAGATAGATTATAATTTTGCGTCAATCCCTTGTAATTTACTCTATATGCATAGACATCTGACTGATAGCGAACAATCACATCACTTGCAAGATATAATCTCCACATAATAAATTGATCTTCCGCATATTTCCCTTTAGGAAAACGAATGGTTTCAAACAAATTCTTTTTAAACAACTTACCCCATACAGCCGAATAGCGAAGGAATGGGTAATCTTCCATACTATCCATACCTTCAATAGCCTCTTTTGCTGATATACGAGATAACATTTCCCCATCTTTATCTGGATTATACAAATAAAATATTCCTTCTTTAAAGTGGCAAAATGATCCTACTACCATATCAGCATTTGTCAAAACACTAGCATAGTATAAGTTTTCAATACTTTTTTCAAACATAAAGTCATCTGGATCACAGAAAAATATATAATCGCCTGTGGCAATATCTAATCCTGCATTTCGTGCATCCGACTGTCCACCATTTTCCTTATCAATATAGATAAACCGCAGATCATCTTTTGTCAACTCTTTTGCAATCTTTATACTGTCATCTGAACTACCATCATTCACAATAATAACTTCTAAATTCCTATAGGTTTGCGATAAAATATTATGTATACAATGTTCTATATAAGCTTCAACATTATAGACAGGGACAACAATTGATATTAATGGCAAATTCATATACATCCTCCTCATTATTTGGATAAATCTGTGACAATTTGTCTGTTATAACCTTCATCGTCAATAAATTCAATATCTTGATCGAAATTAAATTCAGCAGTATGTTTATGTTTTAATTGAACTCTTGTTTCTGCCTTCATTTGCATCCATTCATACTCTGAATCAATATGACCGAGGTCTAAAGTACGATATCCTTGTTGAGTTAATTGGTAAGCTAGTACCTTAGCAGTTGGTCCCAACATCAATAAAATTAATCGTCCTTCTGAATATTCTAAAATATTTTCTTTAATCTCCTTAATTTTAGAAAAAGCATTATGAGAGGGGCAAATAATCCGCTTAATTGAATTTGCTTTATCAAACAAATCATTCCCTACACCTGACCGCGAAGTCGCTCCTTCTACAATTAGTAAGTCTTTCCCTTCGAACAATTGTTTCATTTTTTCAAATTGATCAAAAGCGCGAGTTTTATCTTTACTATAGATATACGGTCTAGAAATAAAGGCTGAACCATATGTTTTAGATTGACAATACTCTTTAAAAAAGTCTGCGTAGCGATCTAATTCTTTTTTCCAAAAAATTTCCGAATTATAATCTAGGGGAAACTCTCCTCTAAAAGTTTTAAATACTTCTGGCATACAAAGTAGCATTTCTTCTTGATTTGCTGTCAGTAAGATTTCTTTCATACCTCTCGCTAACTCTTCGTTATATTCTTGAAAAGCGATGCTGTAGCCATTCATAATATTAAACTCTCCGTCACCAAAACGAATGAGTGATTTCTCCGTTTTCATTAGTTCATCCAAGGTTTCATCTATGGACATGACTGAAATATCAAATAATTCTTCTTGTTTAAATACTTGACGAAATCTATCCACCCCAATTTCAGAAAGTAAACAAATAGCCTCCTCAAACTTTTCAATTTCTTTTCTCAGAAATAAATACTGAGTTACCTTTCCCTTATGCGTAGCATAAAATGAAAAAATAGGTTTCTTCAGTTTCTCCATTCTTGTTAAAATAGCTTCATCTATATCCCCATAATTAATATTCAGATAAGCATCGATATCCTTAAATAATTCTTCCAAGGTAGCTGTAGTGCACTCTGGATGCAAATAGATATTATCTAACTGTCCTAAACCATTCAGATATGAACCTACTGGAGTGTAAGCAGCTATATGAAAGCGATGTTCTGGAAAGCTACTTGCTAAATGTTCAATTTCTTCAAACTCTTCTGTACTAGTTAATGTAAGAAAATCTAATCCTTGCTTTTCTTTTTTTAAAGAAAATTCACCTAAATGATGGGCTAAGACCTGAGAAAGCTCTAAATTATAAAATTCCCACCATTTTTCACGAAATCTGTAAGAAACTGAACTATTCCATGGTTTTCTATTAGTTGTATAATGAATCACAAGTGGTTCATCTTCTAGGTTAAAATGTTTTTCCCAATGATTATAAAAAGCAACTAAATCATAACCTACTTGAACATTAAATCGTTTATCCAACTCCAACCAATTATCCTGAAAAACAGAATTCAATATTGTCTGATCTCCGTTAAAATGTTCCAATTCCCAATGTTTACTTTTCTCACCTTCAGATAACTCTAAACATTTATCTAAAACAGATAAATCCTTCCATTGTAGATTATCAATAAGCATGACACCGGTGTTAAAACTACCATCCACATCACGTACAGCAGCTACTGGAAAGCCTTTTAAGTCCGTTAAGAAAAAAGAGGTTAAGCTGCCATTAACAATAACATCTGTATCTAGATAAAGCACTCTCTCCCTATCAATAAGGCGAGGAATAAAATACTTAGCATAGGCAATCGGACTAATGTGATCTTGTGTTCTCCACTCAGCTGAAATCAATCCGATGTCAAAGGGAATATTGTAAAGTTCCCCTCCCAAATTTCTCACTATACGTCTCATTTTTCTAAACCAGTCTGGCATAATGCCTTGATTGATGATATAAAAATCAACTGATTTATTATGATACATGATAGATTTCATGGTCACAGTTAATTGTTCTGTATAAGCTTGATCAGCAATCAAAACGATTGCAATTCTTTCTGATGTCATTTATCCTCCGAAAATCTATGAGTTATACTATTCTGCACTCAAGTCAACAACAATCTGACTCAAATATGCTTCATCATCTGCTAATTCTATTTCTGTATCTAGATTAAACTCTGCAGTATGCTTGTTGTGTAATAAAATCTTATTTTCAGCCCCCATCTGCATCCACTCATACTCAGAATCGACATGTCCGATATCAATTGCCTGCATACCCTTGGTAGCAAGTTGATAGGCTAAAACCTTAGCTGTAGGACCTAGCATTAACAAAACTAAACGTCCATCAGCATGGTTCATTATTTCTTCCATTATCTCATTTTTCTTATCATAAGCATGTCGAGATGGGCAAATAATTCTCTTAATGCTCTTAGCTCCATCAAATAAATCATTTCCTACCCCAGATCTAGAAGCATAGCCTTCTACGATAAGGATATCTCTTCCTTCCCATAGTTTTTTCAACTTTTCAAACTGAGATTTTGCTTTTGATTTATCTAAAAAATCAATATAAGGTCTAGAAATAAAAGTTGAGCCGTACCAAGTATTTTTACAATACTCTAGATAAAATTCCTCATAATCCTCTAAATATTGTCTCCAAAAAGCTAGAGCATCTGGAACAAAAGAGAAACGATTTTTTAAACCTTCTTGTAAACCAATAACTAATGTAGGACTGCTCTCTTGACTAAAAATAAATTTCAATTCTTCTGCAAGATTAGGAACATATTTCTGATAATTAATAGATTGGCCTAACATGATTGCAGCCTCACCATCACCAAATCGTGCTATTGAAGATTGATGCTCCAGAATATAATCCAGCGTTTCATCTATGGTCTGTACTTCAAAATCAAATGGTTTATGGGGCAATTGTTTTGTTTCGGCATAGTTCCTAATTGCAGCTACCATAGTATCAACATTTTTGATAGAAAAGAGATACTGTCCTTTTTCCCCATTTTGTGTTTTATAAAAGGCAAAGCTAGGAATATTTTTTTCTAATAAACCATTAAATACACCATCTACTTCCCCACCATAGTTAATATCCAAATATAGATCAGTCTTTTCTAATAGTTCCTCAATCTGTTCTGAATCCGAGGCTGGATATAGATAGACATTTTCTTTCTCAGCCAAGTTTGTCAAACGTGGTCCCATAAGAGTTCTAGCAGCAATGCTAAAATCACACTCAGGAAGTTGTTCTACTAGGTATTCAATCTGTTCCAAATCCTGACTATTCGTAACTGTCAATAGTCGAATGCCTCGTGATTTTTGATTGTTACTAATTCCTAATTCAAAAACTGCTTGCAATAAGAACTGTTTTGCATAAAAACCTTGACTCAGTAAAAAGGAAAAATAACGTACTCTACTACACATTTGAAGATAGGTTTCTTCTGATAGTTGTTCCACCAAATGGCTTGCTTCCTCTAAGTTATCAACTACAAACCCCAATCCTTGCTCTACTATAAAGTCCGAGTTAGACAAGGTAGCAGGAATAATGACAGGAATGCCTGCTGCTAAATAAGTACTCAACTTATAAGAAACATTCATACTGTAATAATCGATATTTTGTTCCTCATTTTGATGTGTAGTCCAAACCAGACCAAATCCACCTTTTGATAACTCTAAGAGCATTTCCTCATCAGTCTTCCAACCCGCAATATGAACTTGATGCGATAAAGAAAGCTGTTCTTCATTTGAAAATACAGTTAGCGGAACTGTCCCCTCCCAATTTTTTAATTCTGGGAAACGACTTAAATTTCCTGCAAAATAAATTTCTTTTTTAAATATAGGTTCATGTAGATTCAAGTCATAAGGGTGATCCCACATTCTTTGAAAAATGATTTTTTTAACATTCAATCCTTTTTGAAGTAGTTTCTCTTTCATAGCTTCTGATGGTAAGATGATACTATCTGCCATGTTGTAAAGATTGATATAATCCTGCATCAAAAATTCATTTGCTTTAAACATCAGAGGAATCATATCATGAACAAATATTATGATTTTTACATTGAGAAGTTTCAACTTACTTAAAAATTCTCTTTCAAACTCTATACCATTCCAAGTTGGTGTTTGAAAAACAACGATGTCTCCTATCGAAACACTTGCTAGAATCCCATCTAATCTTCTACTTCTCTCTTCTACAGTTTCAGATGATGCATGGTAAAAATAAATTCCTAACTCTCTAAATCCTAGTTGAGCAGCAATTTTTTGAACAGCATTTTGAGCAATAGTTGCTGTACTTTCTCTAGCCATTCCATATAGATTGGTAATATGTAGCTTCATTTCTCTCCACTTTCTATCATATCTTTTTTTCCTAGTTCTTGATTTCAAACAATTCTCTCATCATCTACAGAGACTTTTTATTTACCTACAGACTAACATATTATCCTTCTAGTAGAAATAGTACCTCTTGCAACCATCTTGCAGTTTGAGTAAATTCTAATCCCTCTAATTTCATCTTGTCTACTAGATCGTGAAGATACAATACACAGTCATCTACATACGAACTAACTTCCAACTTTCTAGCAGTTAAAAATGCAATAAAATTCAATCGATGTTGAATATCACTCCTAATTTTTGATAATTCAAAGTGTTTGTATTCATCGTTACTAATTCGATAAATGTAAGTATCTTTGTTTACATATACAATTTTATCAGAGATGAGAAACAATTTATACCAAAATTCCATATCTTCACCTAAAGTTGTTTCTTCATTGAAACGAATAGTTTCCACTCTTACACTCTTAACCAATTTCCCCCAGGTAGAGCCATATGAATGATCAAATGAAGATAATAATTGTAATTTATCAATCAATTCTAGACCTGTAAATGTCTTTTTGTCATATCCCCTCTGAAAAGAATGAAAATACCAACAATTATCCGCCATATAAAACCTTTTATAAGTAGATACTGATATATCTGCATTCTCATCTATAAGTGCATTGTAAAGGACTTCTAAATAATCAGATTCCACCCAATCATCTGAATCAATAAAAGTAATGTACGCCCCCCCGAACGTTCAATACCTTGGTTACGTGCAGAGGATACCCCACCATTTTCCTTTTCAAAATATTTGAAACGAGAATCTTTAGAAACATACTCTCTACAAATATCCGCTGAATGATCAGGTGAACCATCATTTATTAATAAACACTCGAAATTTTGATAAGTCTGCCCCATAATACTATCTAAACATTGGCGTAAATAATTTTCAACATTGTAGACTGGAACTATAATACTAATTAATTCGTTTTCCATATACTAATCCACCTATGCTTTATTTTTTATATTTCTTATTTAATCTCTTCTTTTTATACAAAGACTTCCATCATTATAGACTACACTATTTGCTGGGATATCCTTACGAACCAAACATCCTGCTCCAATAATCGTATTATCCCCAATCGTCACTCCTTTTAGAATCGTGACATTACTTCCTATCCAGCAATCTCTTCCAACTCTTATTGGCGCTGTGGTCCACTGCCATTTTTCAATTTTTTCAGCAGTATAAACATGGTCGTGGTCGTAAAAACGAACTCCTTCCCCCATCATTGTTCCGTTTCCAATTTCGATTCTTTCCATACAGTTAAAACTACAAGAATTATTGATGAAGACACCATCATGCAGTATTAACTTCCCTGAAGAAACATGGAAATTCTCAAAATTTCTACAAATGACATTGCTTCCCACAATTAGACTAGCTTTACTATCAATTTGAAATACATTCCAATTTCCATCTTGGATGATATTTTCTTGATTATTCACCCCCACTTGGATTGAATTTATACTATCACGAATCCTACTAACCAATTCATCAGGTCTATTTGCTTCAAAAACTTCCTGTCCTTGATTTCCATGGACTGTATTGTCAAAAGCCAAGACCATTTTATCAGCCTGCACAAATTTAGAAACAATAGAATTAACTTCTTGAAAATGATTGATATCTAGTAGGAAATCACACATATTCACTAGAAAATCAATTTGCTGATCAGTTGTAACTGTCATGAGACGGACATTATCTTTAGACTCCAGTACTCTTATCTTTTCAGAAAACTGTACAGGAGCGGCAATATGAAAACAAATATCTGACAGGTTGTCTAGGAGATAATCTAACTGCTCAATCTGATCGCTTACAGTTAAGATTAGTGCATCACCTCGCACAATGTTTTTTCTCATCTATTTAACTCTCTTATTCTCTTTATCATTTCTGAAACTTGATCAATCTGATATATCTCTTGATCCGCTTCATACGATTTAGTATTTTCAAAGGCTAATATTGGTTTATTTTGGGAAATAAATTGCTCTAATATCTCTACTTCCTTCTCACCATAGTTGATATCTAAAAGAAGCTGACAACTTTCCACCAATTCTCTATCCAATTCCTCTAAAGACACTGTTCCAGAATAGATAGTAACGTTTGGATACACAACAAGCCTAGAAAGATTCTCACTAACGATTACTCTTGCTGCAATCTTAAATTGCACTTCTGGTAAAGCCACTATTAGTGTTTCCAGCTGCTCAATTTGATCTGAAGCTGTATAAATCAAACAAGAAAATGGAACTTTTATAGGATAAAGATGCAATTTTTTAAGAGAATGTAAATGATGATTTTTCCCCAACTCTGTCCATTCCATATCATGGTAATACCACCAAACATCACGATAGGTTTGGCTAGCGTGTGTATGCCAAGGCTTTCTCTCTGATAAATAATGGATGATTCCTGGATATTCCTGCCCATCTGGAAAACTATAGTTTGCGAAACGTTCATGAATGACAATATGATTATTATCAAAATCTAGTTCTAGCCATTTATTTTCAAAAAGCATATTTAAAATACTTTGATCAGCCTGCTCCACTTTATCATGCCATTCATTGGTTAAATCAATCAACTTTTGAGTTATATGCTCTTGCTTCCAGAGAGCATTATTAATCAAGAGAACACCTGCATTAAAGATTTCTCGACCAAAATAAGCCCTGCCTCCAAAATCTCGAATAGCAGCCAAAGGATAGTTCTGTAAATCTGTAGCAAATAAGCCATCTAGATTTTTTGTTACTACTAAATCGCAGTCTAAATAAAGAGCTTTGTCTTCTTTCACGAAATCAGCCACAAAATAACGCAAAAAAACAGTGTAACTGATATCTGTTTTATAACGCGAAATTTGCTCAGATGTGACCCGACAATTGATAATTTCTGAATCAAACTTTTCTAATCGTTTATTTAATTGTTTCAACCATTCATTAGGAAAATCACTATTAATCAGATAAAACCGAATAGAACGATTATGATAACAAATAGACTTGATAGTCGTTAAAACTTGGTCCACATAGCCATAGTTTGCTGCTAGTACAATGGCTTTCTTTTCCCTTTGTTCCTGTCTTGATAACTGATTTAAAAGAGTTCTTTTCATTTCAAACTCTTTATACGTTGCTGTATCGGATAAACCACTAGCTTGACCGTTCGCGAGACTGACTTCCAACATCTGACGATAAACTGCCAAGTGCTTCTCAAGAGGATAACCCATATTAGCTAGTAGAGTAATACGCTCAGACATAGCATCAACCAAGGCATGCATCCACTTTTCTGTCCAAGTTTTTGTAATACTTCCACTTCTCTGGCGATATGCGTACAAACCTTTATTTAAATAAACTACTTTATTTACAGATAAGTACATTTTTTGATTAAAATAACCATCTTCGCCAAGTTTACCTTTATCAAACCGGAGATAATCAAACAATTTCGCTTTATAGAGTTTGCCCCAAGCAGATATCAAAGCAAAACTCTTCATTTCTTGAGATTCATATAAGTTTTCAAAAATAGAAATATTGTCATATACTTTCTCATAGTAGGAATCCCCATATATATGGAAATAATATGTTTCCTCATCTTCATTGTAAGAATAATAATTTCCAACAGAAATATCTGCCTGATACTCAATTATTTTTTTGTAAAGGGTTTCTACATAATCTAATTCAACCCAATCATCAGAATCAATGAAAGTTACATAGGAACCAGTCATCTTGTCCAGACCTACATTTCTCGCATCTGATAAACCACCATTCTCTTTTTCAATATAGACAATTCGATTATCTTTTTGTGCATACTCTTGACAAATTTCACCCGAATTATCTGTAGAACCATCATTGATAACGATAATTTCAAGATTTTTATAAGTTTGGTTAATTAAACTATCCAAACATTTTTCTACGTAATTTTCAACATTATAAACTGGTACAATTACCGTAATTTTTTCAGTCATGTAGTCGTTCTCCTTTCCTACTATTATAACATTTTTTATGCTATTTTTCTGTCTCCCTTAACTTTTAAAACGCAAAAAATCCCCTGGATGATTTTTCATCCAAGGGATTCTTCATAAATCGAAATAATAATACTTTCTATGTATTTTTAATCCGATTACTCTTCATCATCACGTTTACGGCGTTTTGCAAACAGACCTAGACCAGTCACAGCTGCCAAAGCTCCAAGGAGTACAGATGATTTGGAAGCTTCTGTACCTGTATTTGGCAATTGCTGTCTTGACTTACCTGCTGATTCTGATGGTGTTTCAGAAGATGATGCGTCAGCTGATGCTGAAGTACTTGCTGAGACCGAAGCACTTGTTGATACTGATTCAGATACCGATATGCTTGTTGACTCAGAGGTACTTGTTGACACCGATTCAGAAGCTGATACAGATGCGCTTACTGAAGCACTTTGACTGACACTTGCTGAACGTGAAGCACTATCACTCAAACTAAAGTTTGGCTTATCAGTGCTTTCTGGAACTGTCATACTTGATGAGGCACTTGTTGACGCTGAGGTAGACGCTACAGCGCTAGTACTTGCTGAGGTAGATGCTACAGCACTTGTTGATGCTGAAGTAGACGCTACGGCGCTAGTACTTGCTGAGGTAGACGCTACAGCACTTGTTGATGCTGAGGTAGA
>NZ_CAUQCJ010000007.1:0-62833 GCF_963516515.1 uncultured Streptococcus sp.
TTAGTTGGATTAGTTGGATTAGTTGGATTAGTTGGATTAGTTGGATTAGTTGGATTAGCTGGTTTAATCGTTACAACTGGTTTAGTTGGATTAGCTGGTTTAATCGTTACAACCGGTTTAGCTGGATTAACTGGATTAATCGTTACAACCGGTTTAGCTGGATTAACTGCCTTAACTGGTACAACTGGTTTAGTTGGATTAACTGGTGCAACTTCTTTAGTTGGATCAACCGGCTTAACTGGTGCAACTGGTTTGGTTGGAATCTCTACTTTATTAGCCTTCAGTTTTACAGTCGTCTCTTTTAGAGCATTGATTACTGCATTAATTTCTTCTTGACTAGCTTCTGAATTTTCTAAAAGTAGCTTAGCTTTGCTGAAAATAAGATTATATGCATCCTTCTCCTCTTTGCTAGCTGTCAAAAATCTTGGATCTTTGTCTTGGAACTTCACTTCATCCACGATAACATTTTTTAGGCTCATGAAATCTGTTTCTTTTCCATTCAGCTGTTCTTGTGCTTTCAAGAAAGTGGTCAATAGACGATCGATTTCATCTTGAGTTATCAAATCTTTTGTAATTAATAATGCTAAGAGTTTAAATTCACGATCATATTGACCTTTGCGTTCTTGATCAGAATTTATATATTTACCTTTTTTAACTGTCTCAGCATATGCTTTAATGGCATTCTTCAATGATGTGATATCAGATTCCTTACCATCCAATGTTTGCATAGCAGACTCTAAAGCCTTAACAATTTGGTCAATTTTATCTTGGTTAAGTTTACTTCCCAATGCTAGTTGCGCATCTTTGACACTTTGGTCAAACATCTCTTTTAAATTCTGTTTTGTATTATAATATCTTGGAGTTTTAACTACTTCCATTTGTTTATTTAAAGCTGCAATCAAGGCTAACTTAGAAACAACTGAAAGTGACAAAACATTATTTTGACCAAACAGAACTTTAAATGGTTGAAGATTATCAAGTAATTCATAACCGTTTGACAGATTTACAAGAACCTTATATTCACCAGGAATCACTTTCTTACCATAAGAATGTTTACCATATGTTTCAGCTGGCAAGACTTGACTCTGACCGTCTTCACCTACTAAAGTAATCGTTGTAGTTCCAGGAACAGCTTGATTGAAGCCAATTGTTACTGGGGCATATTTCATTTTGTTAGCCAAGAAGGTAATAGTTTGAAAACTATTTTCTTTCGTTAAATCAAATTCCTTAGATAGAGCACTCACAAATTTCAACTCTGTACGGTCATAGCTAAAAATTTCTGCAACATAATGTCCAAATTTCAAGAAATTAATATCTTTTGATTTATCAACAGTTACATATTGGCCTTCACTATTTTTAATGCGATAAACATAAGTCGTATCAATCTCACTCTTTGTTTTATTATTTAATATAGCAATTTTTACACGGCCACTATTTTCTTCACCTACAAGATTTTTTAGAGATATAAAGTCTACATTTCCCGCAAAGTCTTCCACATAATAGAAGATTTTCGATTTATCAATGTTCTTAGGAAGTGTATAACTACCATCTTCATTTTGTTTGATAATTTGATACTGTTCGATTTCTGAATCTGTCGATTCTCTATTTTCAGAAGGACGAATATAAAAGACTTTTTCTAAAAGAATTCCCCCATTTCCTACATCCTGAGGTTTACGAGCTATAAATTGTTCTTGATCTTTTTGAGAACGAATATATCCCGAAGTAATCAGAGGTTTTTGTGTATCGATTTGAATTTTAAATGTTGTGTATTGTTCTTCAGCTCCAGGGACATCTGGCTTATAACTAATAACATAGTCATAAATTCCATCAGAGACTCGATTTCCGTTAGAATCTTTTCCTCCCCAAGCTGTTTTATCTAGAACGTAACTTCTTGGATTTCTAGTATCGCCATCAAAATAATTTTTTACAAGGTCTGTTGGACGACTTTTCCAAATAGGGTTACTATGTGTTGTATCTGAAGAATCATAAACTGTTGCACGAAGATTTACCAAGTTTCTATAAACAAGAGTTTTAAATTGAACAGAATCTTTATTACCATCATCGTTTGGTGAGATAGCAAGGCGGATGTTCCCCTTTTCATCTAATTGAAGATGGTATTTTCCTTCGGCATCTTGTTTCACTCCGAGTACAGTCACTCGATTTCCTTGACGCTCTGCTTTTAAAACATTTAAATCATTTTCAGAACTTGTTAAATAAGTTGCATCGTCCGAAGGTGAAATTTCTGGATTATCTTTATCAATTTTAGAGTAAAATCCACTTTTTCCTTCCTGAATCAAATTATAAATTGGTTTTTCTATTGCAGGTAGATTTTGGAATTCTCCCTTAAATCCCATAAATGGTAAACCAATAACAGAACCATCATCTGCAGGATTGACAAATCTAACAAATCCTTCTAGAAAATAACCATTTGGCATTATTTTACTAAGTTCTTCAGTAAACTTACTTGTATCTACTCTAACTGTTACCGTCTTCGTACTATGAGCTTTCACAGTTACTTCAGGCCAGACTGTTTCAGTTAGTTTTCGTGGACGGAGAGTGAATTTCCCTTCGGCAACTTCATCCGTATTTGTATTTACAAGCATCTTCAATGTTTGGTCTTTGTCCGAAATATTATGAATTGTAACTTCAAAGGTAAATTTATCACCAACATTGCCAAGAGTAACACTTGGATAGTTATTTGTACCTGTTACAAATAGATCTGTGCTTGTTGCCGCCATCGTGTCAACTACGCCCGCACCTTGCTGACGTGGAGAAGTATAGGCTCCAGTTTGTTTATTAAAATGTGGTTTTGCAGTAGACATAATTAAAGCTTTTACAATCTCTGAAATTTGACTAGCTGATAATTCAGGATGTTTCTTTGCTAAATATTCTTTGACTAGTGCTGCGACACCAGCTATATGAGGAGCCGCCATACTTGTTCCACTGATACTTCCATAACTATTGTCATTAAATGATGAATAGATATTTCCACCAGGTGCAGTAACATCTGGTTTCAATTGTCCATCTGTTGTAACTCCCCAACTTGAAAAATCTGACAATTGGTCTGCAACATCTGATTTACGATTATCCATCTTATGATTAAAGACAATTTTATACTGACCAGATTTAAGAATTTCACCATAATGTTTTGAAATAAAGACAGATGGGATTTTCTTAGCATCACCTGTAACAGACATACTAACATTTGCACCTTCAACGTTGTTATAAATTAAAACTCCAGCTGCACCGTGTTGAAGAGCATTTTTAATCTTATCAGAGAAATGGATTTTACCACGTTGAATCAGTGCTAACTTGCCTCTTACATCAATATTAGCAAAATCTTCTTCACGACCAATACCCGCTGCTACATATTCGTATTCTTTCCCTTTTTCAAAATCTTTTTCTGCTTCAGGTCTATTAAAATCAAACTTACCATAATCAAGTTTAGTATCATTTTCTAAACCTTTTACTTCAAAGACTTCAGTAGTTAGAATTTTATTATTAATCGAAGCAACAGAAATTGAATCTTCTACTGTAGAGGGATTTCCAACCAGTCCGTAATCAGGATTTTCTGCTAATGGTTGTGAAAAACCTCTACCGAAAGTATTGCTATTACCAGCAGCAATAACAACAGATACTCCTTTAGCACGTGCTCTTTTTACTGCTTCAATAATATCTGAACCTGCATCTACCGTTGAACCCGCACCTGCACCCAAACTCATATTGATCACATCTGCACCTAACGCAACTGCGTCATCAATGGCTTTTACATAAAAGGCAGATGCTGTAGTTTTATCTCTGTCTGAAAAAACTCTCATAAACATTATTTGAGCTTCTGGTGCAACTCCATATACCTTCTCAGAATTCGGAGATTTATTAACTGGATTTCCAGCTACAATACCAGTAACGTGCATTCCATGAGACTCTTTTTCAGCCTCTTTTATATTATCTGTTCCATCAAAGTAATCATAAGCATATACTACCTTGTCACTGTACCATTTCCCATAGTCAATACCAGCAGCCTTTTTAGCTTTTTCGATATCATTCTGATTTTTAAATTTCGCCTTTGACGGATCAGAAATACGCAGAACCTCATGATTCAAATCAAGCCCTGAATCTATAACAGCGACTACAGTACCTTCCCCTTTGTATCCTTCTTCCCATGTTTTAGGAACAGTAATCATTTCATTACTGGAGATACTATTTGGCTTTTCTTTATGTCTGCTTTGAGATAAGGATTGTGATTGTGAACTTTCGGAAGAAGAACTGCTTTTTACTGCTGATTCTTCCTTCTTCTCTTCACTTTTTATAGCAGTCTTTTCTTGCTGTATGATTAAAACCTTATCTGACTTACTATCTCTATCCTCTATAGAATCATCTTTTTTTAATGACTCTGTCACTTCTGTTTTTTCCTTTGAAGAAGAATTTAGAGCATTCTTGTCAGCCGTGACTGGCGGTGCGAGCTTATTTGAATCATCTAATTTATTAATTGTTACTGCATGTGTAACTTGATTGGATGTTTCAATTTTTCCCTCATCGGCACTAACCTGTGCGAAAGTAAATCCGAATACAAAGACCGATAGCAGAAAAATCGTTGCTATTTGGTACTTTTGATGACAAAAATCTTTGCAACCTCCCATAAAATCACTCCTTTTTATTTAAATTAAAAGTATTATATACTAAATTATCAGAAAATTCTATCAAAAAAATATTTTGTAACAAAATTGTAATATTAATCATATCATACGATTTAAACATAAAAAATTAGCCTTGAGTGATACAAGACTAAATTTCTTTATTGAAAAATTACTTACTATTGAATTGGTCTTTCAGCAACCTTCTTACTGATTACGGTCATAGAATAATTCGTGTGATTTTAATCGTGAATTAAGCATTTCTGGAACTGTTACAAAGTCATAACCTTGCCCTTTCAAGTAGTCAATAACCTTCGGTAGAGCATTTACAGTCTCAGCATGGATATCATGCATGAGAATAATAGAACCATTCTTGACTTCACGCTGAATTTCTGTCAAAATAGATGCTTCATTTTTACTCTTCCAGTCCAGACTATCTACATCCCACATAATAAAGCTCAAATCGAGGCTATTGCGAATGTCGTCTGTAATGGCTCCATAAGGAGGACGCATAAGTTTAGAGCTAGAACCCAGCACCTTAGTTAGCGCATCCTCAGTATCAGTTATTTGTTTTTTAGCTTCATCAAGCGAAAGTTTTGAAAGAACTGGATGGCTCCAACTATGGTTTCCAATGACATGACCATCCGCTTTCATTCGTTTCAAAATCTCTTCATTGCCAGAAACATTCTTACCTAAAACAAAGAAAGTAGCCTTGATACCATACTTAGAAAGTGTATCTAATGCTTGATTTGTCGTTGTAGGATTTGGTCCATCATCAAAAGTCAAGGCTACTACTTTACGATTTTTCTTCTCCAAATAAGCTTTATAAAGTTCCGCATCCTTATCTAGCAAATATGAGGACTGAATAAGCTCAAAGAAACTAGATACTGGCAAGGCAATCTCATCTAGATTTTCAACTTCCTGACTTGGATAAAGAATAATTTGGCTATCCTTATAATCAAAGTTCCATGCAGACAAGTCTTGATCAGAGAAGCCTTTAACAAGCTGATCGACCTTTTCTTGCTCCAATTTCTTATACTGTAAGAAAGAAGTCAGTTCTTTTGTCAGCTTTTCTTTGGCTTTACTAGCATCTGAAAATAATTGATCAAGTGTAAAAAGTTTGCCATCTTCTGTCAAATGGACTTTTGCCAGACTAGTTTTTTCAGTCTCTTCAACTTTTGACCAAGTTAAATCATAGACTTGTTTCATCACACTTCGGTTAACAATCCCTTTTAAAGTCGAATCCTGTTTCTCTGTATAATAAAAAACCAGATTTTCCTTATCTTCTAAATTTTCCTTAATATCCTGCACTATGATTCCTTTTACAGACGAAATCACTTGCTCCCCTTGGAGAGGATAATAGGTAATCACTTCAGCTTGTCCCTTACGAAAATGATCTTTCTGATTTTCCTCACTCAATTGATCATCTTTCTCTTTTTTGAGCGATTCAATCTTTTGTTCAAAGCTTTGTTTTGAAAATACCTTGTAGCCAATCATCGATCCAAGAACACAAATACTTACTGAAAAGATAGCTACTAGGGCTATTAAACCGATTCTCTTTTTATCGTATTCAACACGATTTGCTCTACTTTTATCCATAAGACCATCATATCAAATTCAAGCTATAATTTCAATGATTTTAGAGAAAACAGTATATTAAAAAGAGAGGAAGTTCCCCTCTTAAAATTTTATTTGACTGCTTCTTTCAAAGCATCTACCTTGTCCAAACGTTCCCATGGAAGATCAATATCTGTACGCCCCATGTGTCCATAAGCCGCTGTTTGACGGTAAATTGGACGCTTGAGATCCAGCATTTGGATAATTCCTGCAGGGCGAAGGTCAAAGATTTGACGAGCCGCTTTTTCAAGTTTGCTTTCAGCTACTGTTCCTGTACCAAAGGTATCGATACGGACAGAAACAGGCTGGGCAACACCAATAGCGTAAGCCAATTGTACTTCCGCCTTCTTAGAAAGACCCGCTGCAACAATATTCTTGGCAATATAACGAGCTGCATATGAGGCAGAACGGTCCACCTTAGTCGCATCTTTACCAGAGAAAGCACCACCACCGTGACGAGAGTAGCCACCATAGGTATCCACGATAATCTTACGACCAGTCAAGCCTGAGTCTCCTTGAGGCCCACCGATTACAAAGCGACCAGTTGGATTGATGAAGAATTTTGTTTGCTCATCCAAGTAAGAGGCTGGAATAACCTCTTTGATAACCTTGTTAATGATATCATTGTGAATTTGTTCGTTGCTGGCTTCTGGATCGTGCTGAGTAGAAATCACGACGGTGTCCACACGTACTGGGCGGTCATTTTCATCATACTCAACTGTAACTTGTGATTTAGCATCTGGGCGAAGATAGCTGATTTCCCCAGACTTACGAAGCTCTGCCAGACGACGAACCAATTTATGACTGAGTGAGATTGGCAATGGCATGAGCTCTTCTGTTTCATCTACTGCAAATCCAAACATGAGCCCTTGGTCTCCAGCTCCAATTAAGTCCAATGGATCTTGATCTGCATTTCCACGAACCTCCAAGGCTTCGTTAACACCTTGGGCGATATCCGGTGACTGCTCAACAAGTGACGGATGGACTCCCACCGTCTCAGCAGAAAAACCATATTCTGTATTGGTGTAGCCAATCTCTGCAATGGTATCACGAACCACACGGTTAATATCCACATAGGCATTTGTAGATATTTCACCAAAAACATGGACGGAACCAGTATATACAGCTGTCTCAGCAGCAACGTGCGCCTCTGGATCCTTAGCTAAAATAGCATCCAAAATCGCATCTGAAATTTGGTCTGCAATCTTATCTGGATGCCCCTCAGATACAGATTCAGACGTGAATAATTTACGTTCTGACATAAAAATGTCCCCCCTTAAAAATAGTGTTATAGAGTTACAAAGTACTAGTAGGTATTTCCATTATCTTAGAGTTACAACACGAAAGAAATAAAAACGATACTTTTTTATTTCTGAAGCTAGTCAGGTGCATAGGGTAACCGCATTATTGCGACAACCGTAGAATGACGAACGACTTTGGAGCCGTCAGTATTTGCGAATTGAGACTCAAAAGAAAAAATAGAAATTTCTACCATCTTATCGGGACTATATAACTTTACCATTATACCATTTTTAAGCGCAATTTGCAGTCTTTAATGTAGTGTTTCTGTTTAGATAGTTCGTTCTCATAAATAAAAAGGTTGGAGCTCATCACTCCAACAATTACCTTAAAATGTTTGGCGTTTTGCTTTACGCTCTGCACGACCACGAGCGCGATTTTCAGCACGCTTGGTTTTACGACGTTTTTCATCAACCGCCCATTGAATTTTTTTCTTATAACCTGGTTTGACTTTTTTCTTTTTCTTTTTAACCAAACCAATCATTTCGATATCAAGCTTATCTTGCTTTTTCTCACGGTTGGCACGACGATCACGGTCATAAGTATCTTGAAATTCCCCGTCTTTGACCATCTTAGGAGTAAACTTGATTCCCAATTTCTCCAATTCACGGATATCCGAGTCATCACTTGGCTGGTAAAGGGTAATAGCTGTACCTGGTAAGCCATTTCGTCCAGTACGACCAACACGGTGAACAAAGAAGGACAAATCTTGCGGAATGGCATCATTGATGACATGGCTGACACCTTCAATGTCAATTCCACGCGCTGCCAAATCTGTTGCGACAATATACTCAAAATCCAGATTTTTTACCTGATTCATGATTCGCTTGCGTTCACGAGGGGCAATATCCCCATGGATTTTTGCCACCTTCAAGCCTTGAGCAGTCAGATATGAATGCAATTCATCAGCACGCGTTTTAGTGTTAACAAAAATCATTGCCAAATAAGGTTGCATCAACTGAGTCAACTGGTAAATTTGAGCATTCTTATCTCGGCCCTTGGTCGAAATCAACCAATTATCAATGGTATCAGAAATGACCGTTTTGGTCTTGATTTTCTCCATAACAGGATTTGACAAGTATTTTTTCAAAAATGGCTGCAACTTTTGTGGAATAGTTGCTGAGAAGACCATGAATTGCAGGTCTTTTGGAAGGCTTCCAGCAATCTTATCAACCGTTTCTAAGAATCCCATATCCAAGGTCATGTCTGCCTCATCGACAACAAAGGTCTTAGCCTTGTGAATAGCCAGGTCACCAGATTTAACCAAGTCGTAGATGCGACCTGGCGTTCCGATAACAATATGAGGCTGATTACTTGCCAATTTCTCAATTTGGCGAGCCTTATCCGTACCACCCACATAATTAACCACACGAACTTCGACATCTGAGTGGGCAGCAATCTGACGGGCCGCTTGGTAAATTTGAGTAGCCAACTCACGGCTTGGTGCAGTAATGACTGCTTGCACACTATCACTAGCTTCATCTAACTGCTGGAAAATCGGTAACAAGAAAGTGTGTGTCTTACCCGAACCTGTTTTTGATTCACCGACTAGATCACGACCTGCCAAAACAATAGGAATCAACTTGTCTTGCACCTCTGTTGGAGTTGTAAATTTCAACTCCTCCAAGGCTTCTCTAATATAGTTTTTAAATTGAAATTTCGTAAATGACATAATATCCTCGATTCTATCTATCTTATCAATTATACCATATTTTATTCCATTACAGTAGTCTCACTTATTTAGGCTATTTCCAGTAGCTTTTCTAGTCAGAAAAAGGCTGGAATTTTATAATCCCAACCTCTTTTCATGCTCAATGAAAATCAAAGAGCAAACTAGGAAACTAGCCGCAGGTTGCTCAAAACACTGTTTTGAGGTTGCAGATAGAACTGACGAAGTCAGTAACATCTATACGGCAAAGCGACGTTGACGTAGTTTGAAGAGATTTTCGAAGAGTATCAGTCATTATTTCCAGTTTAAAGTAGCATTCAAGCCATAGTGATCACTAACTTGTGGATTCTTATTTCCATCAAATACGACATGTAAATTTTCCACCTCTAACTCTTTGGTAGTAAACACATAGTCGATTCGAAGGGGTTCAGTGTTCCCCTTCCAGCCATCAATTTCTGGTGGAACAGTATAGCTACCACTTTTCTCTTGAGCAACTTCAAAGGCGTCTTGTAACCCTAATGAACAAGCTAAAATAGCTTGGTAGCCTTCCTGTCCAGCCGGATTGTTGAAATCTCCAGCTAGCAAAAGCGGCTTGTTCAATTCTTTCAAGACAGCCTCAAATCGTGCCCATTCTTCTTGGAAACCTTTATCCCACCAAGAAAGGTGGACACTGGCAACTGCAAGTTCATTACCATCGACTACAGTTTCAGCCAGGGCAACACGGCGAGTATGATAGTCTGTTGGATCATCCACATCTGAAACCAAAATTTCTCTGGCTTCAATAAGTGTTTTAGACAAGATAGCCACACCTTCATGGTAGCGGTCATAACCGATATGGTTATAGGCCCAAGTCCAATAGTAATTTTTTCCTTGCTCTGACAACTTTTCAACCAAAAGTCTAACATAATGGTCTTGGTGAATAGGCTCAGCTGCTGGCAAAGCTTGATAAAGGTCATTAACCTCCACCTCTGGCGAAGTAATCTCCTGATTGATTTCTTGGAAACAAATCAAATCATAGTCTTTATCAAGAATATCTTCAAGCAAGAGCTGGAATTTTTCCTCAGCTTCTTTTTCCATCCAGCTATGAGTATTGAGTGTTAAAAATTTCATGCTTTTCTCCTAAAACAAGAGGTTGGAAAACAGCTTCCAACCTCAAGTGTATCACAATTCTACTTTAGCAACTGCTGTTTTAGCTGCAAGAGAACCTGTTTGTTCTAATTTAACTGATTTAATAGCTTCAGCATTTGTGAAGACAACCACTGTAGAAGTTTCACGACCTGCTGCACGGATAGCATCCAAGTCAGCTGTGACAAGAAGATCACCTGCTGCAACTTTTTGTCCTTCAGCTACATGAACTGTAAATGGTTTTCCTTCAAGACTTACTGTGTCCAAACCAATGTGAACCAATACTTCAAGACCTGCTTCAGTCACAAGACCAAGAGCATGTTTTGTAGGGAAGATGCTTGATACAGTACCTGAAACTGGAGATACAATGTTTCCATTTGCAGGTTCTACAGCAAATCCATCACCCATCATTTTTTGAGCAAATACTGGATCTTTTACTTGTTCCAAAGCAACAACTTGACCGTCTGCTACTGAGTATACTTCCTCAGTAAGACCTTTGAAGTGAACAGTGTTTTGTTGCGCTTCTGTCATTTGACTTGGAAGAGTTTCAGGAATGATTTCACCTGAATCAAGGATATCTTGGATATCAGATTTCAATACGTCTGCTTTTGGACCGTAGATAGCTTGAACTCCTTGTCCTTTCATGACAAGACCCATAGCTCCTTCTGCTTTCCATTGTTCTGCATCACCGACTTTATCAGCATCTTTAACAGTTACACGAAGACGAGTCATACATGCATCAACATCAACGATGTTTGCACGTCCACCAAGAAGGTTGATAATGTTTACAGCTTGAGAACCTGCTGCAACTTTCACTTCGCTGCTAGATTCTTCTGAACCTTCAGCAGTTTCGTAGTTTCCGTTACGTCCTGGAGTTGCGTAGTTGAATTTTTGAATCATGAAGTTTGCGATAAAGTACATGATTACAGCAAAGAGAACAGTTACCCAAACGAAGTTAACGATATCCATACCGATACCAGCACTAATCGCAATAGGTGTACGAGTCAAGAACTCGATTGAACCGAATGAGTGCATACGTAGGTTCACAACGTCAGCCATAGCGAAGGCAGCACCTTGAACAAGTGAGTAAACAAGATACATAGGTGTTGCGACGAACATGAACATGTATTCGATTGGTTCAGTAACCCCTGTCAAGAATGTTGCAAGAGCTGTAGCAATCATCATACCTTTGTATTTGTGTTTCTTGTCAGCATCAACATTACGGTAGATAGCCACAATCACACCCATCAAGATACCGAATGAACCGATCATTTGTCCAACTTTGAAACGAGCTGGGTGAACAGTATCTAACAAGTGTTGATATTGAGTAGCATCAGTACCTTTAAGGTTTACAAGGTCTGTTACCCATGCAAGCCAAAGTGGGTCTTGACCAAATACTTGGCTACCTTTTGCTGCACCAGTTAAGACCTCATAAGTACCACCAAGAGCTGTGTAGTTCATTGGGATAGTCAACATGTGGTGAAGACCAAATGGCAAGAGCAAACGTTCCAATGTACCATACAAGAATGGTGCAAGGATTGGAGCAGTTTCTTGTGAGTTAGCAATCCAGATACCAAAGCTATTGATACCTGTTTGAACTACTGGCCAGAAAGCAGAAAGTACAATTGCAGCAATTATTGAACGAAGAATAACTACAAACGGTACAAAACGTTTTCCGTTAAAGAATGAAAGTGCATCAGGAAGCTTACGGAAGTTATAGTATTTATTGTAAGCAGTTGCTCCAATAAAACCTGAGATAATCCCTACGAACACACCCATGTTAAGTGCTGGTGCTTCCATAACACTAATGAAGTAATCAGCAACTTTGATTGAGCCACCAAAGAGAGTTGTTACCATAGCTTCTGGATTTTTCAACATATCTCCTGATACGCCAAAGATTGTACCAGTGATACGATTGATTAGGATAAAGGCAAGACCTGCCGCAAACGCACCACCAGCGCGTTCCTTAGCCCAGCTTCCTCCAATAGCGAGGGCAAACAAGATATGAAGGTTAACGATGACTCCCCAACCGATTTGCTCTAGTACACCACCAGTAATAACGAGTGGGGCAAAGTTAGGGTTGATCATCACAAGCGACTTACCGATTGAAATCATCAAACCAGCAGCCGGCATAACGGCGATAACCACCATCAAAGCCTTACCGAATTTTTGCCAAAACTCGAAAGACAAGACATTTTTGAATGTATCTTTCATCATTCAAATCTCCTTTATTTTTATTTAGGCAAACGTTTTACGAAAACGTTTGCACTTAACTATGTATTCATTATACCACTTTAATTTTTTTTGTAAAGGCTTTTATTAAAAAAATTAAGAAAAAAAGAAAGTTTTTATACTTCCTTTTTTATATTTGTATTATTATAACACCCTAAAATGTGCTATCAAACCTTTAAGAAACGTCGCATTGAAATTCCTGATCCAATTGAACCAATAAAAATTCCAATAACAAACAATAAGGCAATCATCAATGGACTGAATACTTCTGGTGAAATCATAGAAAGGTTTTGACCTACTAATGACTTATTAACCGATTGGTAAACCATTTGATAAACAACTAGTACTAAAACTGATGGAAGGGTTGCGCCAAATAATCCGATGAAAGCACCCTCAAGTAGGAATGGTCCTCGGATATAGCTATTCTTAGCACCAACCAAGCGCATAATTTGAATTTCTCGACTACGGGAAATAATTGTAATACGAATGGTATTAGAAATCAAGAAAACTGCTATGAAAATCAAGAGGCCAGCAATCACTAGTCCCCAGACACGAATAAATGAGGCTAACTTAAACAAGCGTTCTGTATTGGCACCACCATCTTGAACTTCTGATACACCTTCAATTTTCTTAGCCTCTTCCGCTACTGTCTTTACATCACTTGGTGTGTTAGTATCTACTATATATGCATCATAGAGAGGATTAGCATCACCTTCAAAGATTTTCCAGTTGTCCCCCATTGTCTCAGTTAATTTTTCATATTGTTCTTCTTTACTTGAAAAGGTAACACTCTTAACTGTAGGCATCCCCTTCAAAGCATTATATACCTTGTGGTAGTCATTATTTGTAACAGTTTGACCTTCTTTTTCAATAGTCTCACTATTATCAGCTACGTCCTTACGAATGTATACCATTACTCGGACATTATTTTCAATATCTGTAGCTAGTTTCGCAGTATTGAAAATAACAGAGGCAAATATTGCAACCAAGGTCAAAGTAATCATGACTGAGCTGACAGCAGCCACTGTCATCCAACCATTTCGTTTCAAACTTTTTAGTGATTCAAATAAATGGCGAAAAAATCTACTAATCATCGTATCCATACTCTCCTTTTGATTCGTCACGAACGACACGGCCATTTTCAATGGCAATGACACGGTGGCGCAAGGTATTTACAATCTGGCTATTATGAGTCGCCATCAAAATAGTTGTCCCTTGTAGGTTAATCCGTTCCAAGAGATTCATGATTTCCCATGAATTATCCGGGTCCAAGTTTCCTGTTGGTTCATCGGCTATCAATACTTTGGGATTGTTTACAATAGCACGCGCAATCGCAATCCGCTGTTGCTCTCCACCTGAGAGCTCATTTGGGAAAGAACGAACCTTGTGCTTCAACCCAACCAAGTCTAAAACTTCCATCACCCTTTTTTTGATATTACGGCGATTTTCCCCGATTACTTCCATAGCGTAAGCAATATTTTCATAGACCGTTTTCTTTGGCAAGAGTTTATAATCCTGAAAAACAACCCCAACACTACGACGTAGAAGAGGGACATCTTTCTTCTTAATCTTAACCAGATTAAAACCAGCAACTGATAGACTTCCTTTATCGATTTTTACTTCACGATATAGAGAACGAATAAAAGTTGACTTCCCTGCTCCCGAAGGTCCTACGATGTAAGCAAATTCTCCTGGTTGAACACTGACCGAAACACCGCGTAGGGCAGTCGTTCCGTTGTCGTATTTTTTGACGACATCTCTCATTTCAATGATTGACATGTGACTTCCTTTCTATCTTAGCTAATTCGCCACTTGAGATAGGCATCGATAAAACCATCTAGGTCCCCATCCATGACCTTATCTACCTGAGCAACTTCAAAGCTAGTTCGGTGATCTTTTACCATAGTATATGGCGTGAAAACATAAGAACGAATTTGACTTCCCCATGTGATTTCCTTTTTCTCACCCTTGAGGGAATCAACTTCCGCAGCTTTCTTTTCTTGCTCCATTTGATAGAGCTTAGCCTGCAACATCTTCATGGCACGATCTCTATTTCCATATTGGGTACGATCGACCGTTGACTGGACGACAGTTCCAGTTGGAATGTGTGTTAAACGTACACCAGTTGAAACCTTATTAACGTTTTGTCCACCAGCACCACCTGAACGGAAGGTATCCATCTTAATATCATCTTCACGGATTTCTACTTCAATGGTATCATCCAACTCAGGCATCACTTCTACAGATGTGAAAGAGGTATGGCGACGTTTGGCAGAATCAAATGGCGAGATTCGCACCAGACGGTGCACACCCATTTCCGACTTGAGAAGGCCATAAGCATTAGGCCCTTCAAATGATAAAGTTACTGACTTGATACCAGCCTCATCACCAGCTTGATAATCCAAAACCTCTACTTTGAAGCCTTTAGCATTACCATAACGAGTATACATACGAAGCAACATATCACCCCAGTCCTGCGCCTCTGTACCACCAGATCCTGGATGGATTTCCAAGATGGCATTATTATGGTCATAAGGTTCTGACAAGAGAAGGGTCATCTCGTAATTAGCCATCATCTTATCGAGTTCTGATAACTGCGTTACCAGTTCTGCTTGAACCGACTCGTCTTCAGCCAAAAAGTCTAATAAAATTTCAACTTCATCCTGCAACTCTTCCATCTTATGGAAGGTATTGTAAGTGTTTTTTAATTCATTTAATTCTTGCGACGTTTTTTGGGCCGCTATATTATCGTTCCAAAAATCAGGTTCTGTCATCTTGTTTTCCAAGATGGCAATCTCTTCCTCTAAACCTTCGAGGTCAAAGAGACCCCCTGAAAGAAGCTAATTTTTCACGATTTGCGTCAATTTTTTGACGGATTACTGAAATGTCCATAAATACTCCTTTTTTATATCGTTTCATTATACCATAATCTCTTATTTCTTTCCATCTTTTGCTCTACTCCCCTTTTCATGAAAAAAGAAGCGTAACTTCTCAAAGTAACTTCCATCTCTCTCCCAAAACTGGAAGTTGCTCTCAGACGACGAATTATGCTAGAATTAAATCTGAGACTTTTCGTGAGGAGGAACCTCATGACGAAAAAATCAAAACATCTCACTCTAGAAGACCGTATTGACATCCAAACTGGAATCAGTCAACAGGAAACTTTCCGTTCCATAGCTGAGAAGATAGGAAAATATCCGTCAACGATTTCAAAGGAAATCAAGCGCAATCGTATCATGCATCCAACATCCGTCAATTCTGATTGCACGGATTGCCCACTTCTCAAAAAAGCTCCTTATGTCTGTAACAACTGTCCCAAAAAGAGGACTGATTGTGGGTTTAACCGCTATCTTTACTACGCGAAAAAGGCGCAGGAACAGTACGAGATTATGTTGAGGGAGTCCAGAGAGGGCATTCCCCTAAACAAGGAAAGTTTTTATCAGATGGACAAGGTCTTAACCCAAGGCATCCAGAAGAAACAAAGCATCTACCATATCATTCAGACACATAACCTACCTGTCTCGAAAGCTACGGTGTATCGGCATGCCAAGATGGGCTATCTGACAGCCAAGCCCATTGATTTCCCTCGGATGGTCAAGTTCAAAGAACGCAGAAAATCAAGAAAAGTAGCTATTCCCAAAGAATTGAAATTTGGGCGGACCTACCAAGATTTCCAAGAGTTACGAGAAATAGATGATTTCTTCAAATGGTTGGAAATGGACACAGTTATGGGTAGGAGGGGGGGTAAAGTCCTACTTATACTCAATTGTTTTCAAAAAGCAACCTTGTCCATTGTCTGCTGACAGTGGACTTTAAAACATTTTTTTCCAATCCTTGAATAACTTCTTGAAGCTTATCAATGACGGCTTCAAATGTTGGGAAAGCCTTATTTTTAAAACCTCGTTTTCGAATTTCTTTCCAGACTTGTTCAATAGAGTTCATTTCTGGTGTATAAGGTGGGATAAAAGCCAAGTCAATATTACTTGGAATCTCTAAGGTACTTGATTTATGCCATATAGCATTATCCATGATAAGTAACATATAGTCATCTTGATAAGCTTGTGAGGCTTGCCGTAGAAATTCATTCGTCCACTCAGTATTACATCCTCCAGTAATAAGGAAGAAGGAATCTCCTGTCTGAGAATCTACTGCCCCATAACAATAGCGATATTCTCGCATATAATGACTAGGAATGCTAGGTCGAATTCCTTGAGGAGCCCAACAAGAACTCATCTTACTAATTCTTCCGAAACCAGCTTCATCTTGGTAGATCAAACGTACTTTGTTATAAGTCCCCTTCTCTTTAAAGCGCTTACTTAAGCTCTCGAATGTAGATTTTATTTTTAGACGTCTCAATTGTCTGAGCGTCTGCCTTCTTAGGATGTTCAGGTCTAGGAGTGACCGTTCGCCAACCATGGCGTTTCAGAAGATAATAGAAACCATCACGTGTAGAAGTGCGACCAATCTCTTTTTGATAGGCTTCAAATAACTGATTGACAGTCACAAATTCCCCAGCCTGGGCAGCTTCTATATGACGTTTTAGAAATGCTTGTTCTTCTTCGTAAGTCATATATTCTCGATGACCCCCACCACGAGTCTCTTGAAGAAGAGCTTCTAAACCAAACTCCTTGTATTTTTTCAAATTCCTCCAAACAGTTGTTTTATTGCAATCTAGCAGATCCATGATTTCCTTATAACTCTTTCCTTTTGAGCGAAAATAAATAATCTGTAGACGTTTATGATATTTGGCGTACGATGAATCTCTCAGGAGTTTTTCAATTTTCTGTATTTCTTCGTTTGTGAGTTTCATAACTACTATTATAAGATGGTTTTTGATTTTAGTATAGTATGAAATGATACTCACTGAAAATCAAAGAGCAAACTAGGAAGCTAGCCGCAGGCTGTACTTGAGTACGGTAAGGCGACGCTGACGTGGTTTGAATTTGATTTTCGAAGAGTATGACAATATAGCGTGATGATTGTAATTCTTTTGTCATTTTTCCTCCAGAAAATAAAAAAGGAGAACAATATTCAACTGTTCTCCAAAATAATTTTATTAAAAAGAAAAACCCTGCCAAATTAATTTTTGGTAGGGTTTTTGGTAGGAAACTAAATTAATTTATCAGTTTCTAAAATGTGTTCACGATTCTAAAAGGCTGATACTATAGTATTCCGAATTCTAATTGGTATATGCCTCTTATTTAAGAGTAACTGAAGCTCCAGCTTCTTCCAATTTAGCTTTGATTTCTTCAGCTTCTGCAGTTGCAACGCCTTCTTTAACAAGTGCTGGTGCACCGTCAACAAGTTCTTTAGCTTCTTTAAGACCAAGACCTGTGATTTCACGTACAACTTTGATAACGCCAACTTTTTTGTCGCCTGCAGATGTCAATTCAACGTCGAATGAATCTTTAGCAGCACCAGCGTCAGCAGCACCAGCTGCAGCAACAGCTACAGGAGCAGCTGCAGTTACACCAAATTCTTCTTCGATAGCTTTTACAAGGTCGTTCAATTCAAGGATTGAAGCTTCTTTAATTTCAGCAATAATGTTTTCAATGTTCAATGCCATTGTTATTTCCTCCAAATAAGTTTTAAATTTTATAATAGTTTTTTCGTAGCTAGGCTACGCTGCGTAGCTTAAGATTAAGCTGCGTCTTCTTTGCTTTCTGCAACCGCTTTGACTGCAAGAGCAACGTTGCGCACTGGCGCTTGAAGTACAGAAAGGAGCATAGAAAGAAGTCCTTCGCGGTTTGGAAGAGTTGCAAGTGCAAGAATCTCTTCTTTAGATGCGACAGCGCCTTCGATTGCACCACCTTTGATTTCAAGTGCTTCAGCGTTTTTAGAAAAGTCGTTCAAGATTTTCGCTGGTGCGATAACATCTTCGTTAGAAAATGCTACTGCAGATGGTCCAACAAATACAGATGCAAGATCTTCAAGACCAGCTTTTTCAGCTGCACGACGCAAGATTGAGTTTTTAATGACTTTATACTCAACTTCGCTTCCACGAAGCTCACGACGAAGAACTGTATCTTGCTCAACTGTCAAACCACGAGCGTCTACAACGACGATAGATGCAGCAGCTTTCATTTTTTCAGCTACTACGTCAACTAGTTCCGCTTTTTTAGCAATAATTGCTTCACTCATTAGTGTGTTCACCTCCGTTATTATTTTGCTTGGGGAATTTTTCCAAAAGAAAAACGCGCCCAAACCTAGACACGAAAGTACAATACGCTTCTTTTTACATGATACGTTTTGTCCTCGGTAGGATACTTATGAGTCGAGCTCCCCTACTGTCTTAGGCAGTTTTTTCAAACCGTATATAAGTATAGCATAGTCAAAAAAAGAATGCAAGATTTTTGCAAACTTTTTTTAAAATTTTTCGTGATTTTTCTGTTAAAGTTCTACTGTCAGGACTTGACCTTGCTTAACAACCTGTTCTCCAGCAATATAAACATCATCAACATCACTGGATTTAACAGCATAGACGAGATGAGAAAGCATATTTCCCTTAGGTTGGAGATGGATTTTTCCTTGAGGTTGGATGACGAGAAAATCTGCTTGCTTGCCGACTTCTAGGCTTCCTATCTGATTTTCCATTCCTAGAACTTTAGCACCTTCGATTGTGAGAGACTTGAGAGCAGTTTCTATAGGAAATTGGCTGGCATCTCCGCTTTTCATCTTCTGAAGGAGGGCTGCAGTTCGTCCTTCCTCAAACATATCTAGATTGTTATTGGAAGCAACCGAGTCAGTCGCAATTCCGACTGCTACCCCTGCTTTTTGCAGTTGGATGATGGGAGCAATCCCTGATGCCAATTTGAGGTTACTGATAGGATTGTGGGCAATAGACACTTGAGAAGTTGCCAAGCGTTCAATTTCTCTCTCGTTTAATTCGACCCCATGAGCAAAGACAGACGGATGCTCTAAGTAACCCAGTTCATCTAGAAAGGCGAGGGGGCGTTTGCCGTAACGCTTCAGGATAATTCCTGACTCCTCCTTGGTCTCCGCTACATGGATATGGATGGAAATATCCAACTCTTTTGCCATATCTAGGCTTGCTTCCAGCAAGTCTCTACTACAGCTGTAGGGAGAGTGAGGAGCTACCATAACCTTGAAATTTGGATTTTCATATCCTAAGATTTCCTCTATGATGGCTCGTGTTCTGCTTATAGTCTCAGCAGTTGTTTCTGTATCTGAAGAAAAGAGGGTCGGCGAGAAATAACAACGCATCTTAGAAGCCTTGACTGCCTGATAAATCTGCTCAATATCCACTCCATTGGGATTGTACATATCGTTAAAGGTTGTTATCCCTGACTGGAGCATTTCTGTCAGAGCTTCTTTGACCGCTTTGATAGTCATGTCTGGTGTAAACCCAGCTTCTGCAGGCCAGATATAGTCATTGAGCCATTCATGGAGATTGCTGTCATCCCGAATTCCTCTCAATCCGGTCATAGCAGAATGGGTATGACAATTGACCAAACCAGGCATAATCCAGGCTCCCTGATAGTCTATAATCTGCTCAGCTTGCTCTAAAATCTCTGACTTCTCTTGACCAACATAGACGATTTGAGAATCCTTAACGGCTAAGATTCCATCTAGATAGACATGGAAATCTTGGTCACAAGTCACGATATTTACATGCTGATAGACTTTCATTCTAGGCTCCTTTTCTATAAGACAATTTACAGTGAATAATTTTTCTAGCTATTGTAACAAAAAAGTCACCCGAAGGCAACTTTTTTTGTCCATAAGATTTTAAAATAGAAAGGCTTATTCTGAGCTAAAAGCTGCAGCTTGCTGCATTTGGTAATACTTGCCCTTCCTAGCCATGAGGTCATAATGGTTCCCATACTCAACAATGTCACCATCCACCAAGACAAGAATCAAATCCGCATCCTGAATGGTTGACAAGCGGTGAGCAATGATAAAGCTTGTACGTCCCTTCATGAGTTTGGCAAAGGCATCCTGTACTAGCACCTCTGTCCGTGTATCAATGGAGGAAGTCGCCTCGTCTAAGATAAGAATCTTAGGGATAGCTAGAAAGACTCGGGCGATAGTCAAGAGCTGGGCCTGACCGACAGAGAGAGATTCTCCTGCATTTTCCAACTTGGTATCATAGCCCTGTGGCAACTGTTGGATAAAAAAGTCTGCGTTGGCTGCTTTTGCAGCAGCAATCACCTGCTCCCGACTGGCATCAGGATTCCCAAAGGCAATATTGTCATGAATGGTCCCTTGCTTGAGCCAGGTTTCTTGGAGCACCATCCCAAACTGCTGTCTCAATGATGCTCGGGTATAATCATAAATGGATTGCCCATCCAGCAGAATATCTCCTGAATTAATAGGGTAAAAACGCATAAGGAGATTGATAAGAGTTGATTTCCCAGCACCTGTAGGACCAACGATGGCCACCTTGCTACCAGCCGGAATATCGATAGACAAATCCTTAATCAAGATTTTTTCTGGATCGTAGCCAAAAGAAACATGCTTAAAGGAAATAGCTCCCTTAACCCGGTCACTGTTCAAGACTTCCTTGCCTGTTTCAGCCACCTCAGGACTTTCTAAGACAGCATAGACGCGCTCTGCACAAGCTAAAGCACTTTGCAACTCGGCTAGAACTGAAGAAATATCGTTAAAGGGCTTGGTGTACTGCTGGACATAGTTCAAAAAAGTCACTAAACGACCGATGGTCAAGGTGGACCCCATCATGATACGATAAGCTCCCACTCCAGCAAGAAGAGCGTAAATGAGCGCATTGACAAAGCGAGTAGAAGGATTGACCGTTGAAGAATAAAAGATGGCCGACTGCGAATAACCTGCATAGTTGTCATTAGCCTCACGCAGTCTTTGGATAAACTCTTCTTGAGCATTAAAGGACTGGATAATGGTCTGCTGGCTCAACGATTCTTCAATTAATTGTGTCTGAATCCCCCTTGTCTCTGTTTGCTTCTGAAAGAGATGATAGGAGCGTTTGGCAATAAAGCGTGAAATCACCATAGACAGTGGCGTCAATAGCAAGACCAAAAGAGTCATGAGGAGATGAATTTGAAGCATGGCTAGAATACTAACCAAAATCATCAAAACGCCAATGAAAAATTGATTAAAAATCATGGTCAAGCCGGCTGCCAGCTGTTCTATGTCTGTGGTCACACGACTAACCATCTCTCCACTACCTTGACGATCCACAAAAGCAATCGGTAACCGATGGAGCTTATGAATGATTCGCTCTCGTAAGTCTCTAGTATAAGAGAAGATTAAACGATTATAAAGAAGAGGATTGGCCCATTGTACCAGAGTATTTCCTATGACCACCAAGAGCATATGGAGAAAAATCTGCCAAAAAACTGGTGATGAACCAGCCACTAGGACTTGGTCAATGACCTGCCCAATCAGAATAGGTAGGTAAATTGATAAGCCAACTTGGGCAATGGTTCCTAGAAAGGCTAGGAAAAGGAGGAAGGGATGGCTAGCTAAATCTTTTGCCAAACGTTTGAGCGTCTGGTTTGCAGTTTGTCGTCTCATGCTAGTCCTCCTTTCCATGTTGGGATGCATTGATTTCACGATAGACTTGACTAGTCTTCATCAAGTCCTCGTGCTTGCCGATAGCTAAGAGCTCTCCTTTTTCTAAGAGGAGAATCTGGTCAGCCATCTGTAGAGTCGAGGTTCGTTGAGAGATCAAGATTAAACTGGTGTCTGGCAAATTTTCTCGGATAGCTTTCAAGAGCTTGGACTCGGTAATGGTGTCGAGGGCCGAAGTCGCATCATCTAGGATGAGAAATGGAGCTTGGCGCAAGACTGCGCGAGCGATAGACAGCCTTTGTTTTTGTCCACCTGAGAAATTTCGACCTCCTGCCTCAACTAGGCCATCCAAGAGCCCTTCCTTTTCACTGACAAAATCCTTGGCTTGTGCAATTTCCAAGGCCTGCCAGAGTTCCTGGTCAGATAGTTCTTGATTGAAACCCAAAGTCAAGTTGGAACGAATGGTTCCCTTAAAGAGTTCGACCTTTTGTGGCACATAGGCAATCCAAGACCGCCATTGCTCAAGATTAAGAGGACTACATCCATCTCGATAAAGGTCAATGCTCCCCTTGTCTGCTGGATAAAGTCCAAGTAAGACTTGCACCAAGCTTGATTTACCAGAACCCGTCCCTCCGATGATACCGAGGATTTGCCCTTGACTCATATCAAAGGAAATGTCTCTCAGAGAAGGCTGGGCCGCATCAGGATAGGTAAATGTCATTTCTTGGACTTGTAAAACCTGATTACTGGTATCTTGCTTTTGTTCTAACTCTGAGTGGATGTCTTCGGGAGCTTCGGCAAAGACTTCCTCAATTCGCTTGGCTGAGATATAGGACTGGTTGAGAGAATTGATCAGCATGGCTAGCTTGATCAATTCCACCAAAATCTGTAAGAGATAGTTGATAAGGGCAATGAGAGCACCTTGACTTAGCAATCCTCCTTGAATCGAAATATAGCCCTGCCAGATAATGATGAGAAGAGTTCCATTAACAATCAGATAGGTCAGAGGTGTTAACAAACTAGACCAGAAACCCGTCTTTTCTTGCAATCGAGCATAGACTTGGTTAAGGGTTTGAAAAATCTGTAACTCTCGTTTTTCTTGTCCAAAAGCACGAATAACCCGCATGCCTTGTAATTGCTGGCGCGTTTCCTGAACCAGCTGGTCCGTTTTCTTTCTCAGACTACTGTAGAGAGGATTGACCAGCCGAGAAAGACCTACAATGATAATGGTCAAAATCACAACCATGACCAAGAACCAGAAAGTCAGCTCAGCTGAGATTCGATAGGCCATAAAAATGGCACCAAAAACGATAATGGGCGCTCGTAAAAAGAGACGCAGAAATTGATTGATACCAGTCTGAATCTGGTAGGTATCCGAAGTCAAGCGAGTGACCAAGCTAGAAGTTGTCAAACGGTCTCTGCTATCCTTGGGCAAGGAAAGAATATGACGATAAAGGTCGTTTGTCAGTTCTTTGGTAAACCCAACCGCTGCCTTGGCTGAGTAAAACTGGGCTATCAAGGCCACTAAAACACCAATCACGGCAAAGATAAGAAGCAGGCCAATCTGCATCCAGAGGTGTCCTTGATCTCTCTGGGGCAAGGATTGGTCAACAATCCCTGCAATCACCATGGGAACCAAGAGCTCAAACACAGCTTCTAGTAGCTTGAACAAGGGTGCTAAAATCGATTCTTTGATGTAGGGTTTAAAGTAAGATAGTAAGTGTTTCATAAATCCCTTCTATTCTTATTCTGAAAATGAAGAAAGTGGGAAGCTCCCACCCTCTCAATTTTATTTGTTTAAGTATGGCAATAGATAGCCATATCCTGCTTCGTCCATCTCATCCTTGGCCACAAAGCGTAAGGAGGCAGAATTGATACAGTAACGCAGGCCACCTAACTCCCGAGGTCCATCTGTGAAAACATGACCCAAATGAGCATTGCCTGAACGAGAACGAACCTCGATTCGCTCCATTCCATGGCTCAGATCCTTATAGTAGTGAACCAATTCCTTGGAAATTGGACGGCTAAAACTTGGCCAACCACAACCTGAAGCAAACTTATCCTTAGCGAAAAAGAGTGGCTCACCTGTCGTAATATCTACATAAATGCCCTCTTCAAAAGTTTGGTCATAGACATTACTAAACGGCACTTCTGTAGCAGCTTCTTGGGTGACACGGTAAGACTCTTCAGATAAACTGGCTTTCAACACCTCTTGACTAGGCTTTTCATAGTTGACTGCGTCAATCAATGGCTTCTCAGCATCGGTCACATCGATATGACAGTAACCGGAAGGATTTTTCTTGAGATAGTCTTGATGGTAATCTTCAGCTAAAATATAGTGGCGAAGTTTCTCCACCTCTACTGCAATCTTTCGACCCAGCATACGCTCTTGTTCCCGCACCACTGTATAGATAGCTGGCAGGTCTGCTTCATCCTGATAATAGATCCCAGTTCGATATTGGCGACCACGGTCATTCCCTTGTTGATTGATTGACAAGGGATCGATGGCTCGGAAATAATAAAGTAAAATCTCTCTGAGCGCCACTGTCTTCTCATCATAAATCACTTGAACCGTCTCTGCATGGTCTGTTTCCTTGATTAGTTGATAATTGGTCGTTTCAACTTGGCCATTAGCGTAGCCAACACTAGTTGCCAACACTCCAGAAATACGTGAAAAATACTCCTCAAGGCCCCAAAAACAACCACCTGCTAGATAAATTTCTGCCATCTTTATTTCTCCTTTATCAAGTTTTTAACTAATACTCTTCGAAAATCTCTTCAAACCACGTCAGCTTACATCTGCAACCTCAAAACACTGTTTTGAGCAGCCTGCGGCTAGCTTCCTAGTTTGCTCATTGATTTTCATTGAGTATAAACTTCTTTTCAAAAAAAGGATAGGAAGCCCTCTGGTCGAGAGTTTCCCCATCCTATCTTCTATTCTTTATTTTGATTCGACACGGACACCTTGGGTATCAACTTTCAAGTCATGAAGTTTTCCTTTGAAAGGTTGCTTTTCCAATTCTGCCTTAATCGCCGGCATCTTGTCATGAGAAGCCAAGACCATAACTGTCGGTCCGGCACCAGAAAGATAGGTTGCATAGGCACCATTCTCTTTGGCCACTTGCTTGATTGTCGCAAATTCTCTCACCAAGTCCTGACGGTAACGTTCGTGGAAGAGGTCTCCCTCGATTGCTTCCCCAGCTGTTACCATGTCTCCTGCTAACAAGGCTGCAACCGCCACATTGGCGATAGAACTAGCAGCAACAGCTTCCTTGTAAGACAATTTTTTAGGCAAGACACCGCGGCTATCGCGAGTGCGTAATTCATAGTTGGGAATATAAGCCAAAAAGTCACACTCGGGGAAGTCTGCCACAATCGCTGAGACTTGCCCTTCAACGGAACTTGCAATAACGAGATTACCATAAATAGCTGGAGCTACATTGTCTGGATGCCCTTCAATCTTGGTCGCCAACTGCAACTTTTCATGGTCAGATAAATTGAGCTTGCCTAGTTGGTTGGCTAGTTCAATCCCAGCAACGATTACCGAGCTAGAAGAACCCAAACCACGCGCCAAGGGAACATCACTGGTCA
The DNA here is from genome assembly GCF_963516515.1 of uncultured Streptococcus sp. GTDB lineage: Bacteria > Bacillota > Bacilli > Lactobacillales > Streptococcaceae > Streptococcus. The sequence goes on from NZ_CAUQCJ010000007.1 coordinate 25,678, forward strand.
TTTTCAAACGTCTTGGTTGCAAGTCTGGTACAATTTGCAAAGCGATTTTGAGCAAGAGATTACGCTCGTCATGTGGAATCCATTTGCCAATCTGGTGTTCAATCAGCCACTCTTCTCGTTCTTCGCAAACCTCAATTTGAAGATACTTGGTTACAGCTACACCGACCGAGTCAAAACCCGGCCCGATATTGGCACTGGTTGCAGGTACAATAATCTTCATCTTATTCTCCTAGCACCTTGAAGGTATTCAAGAGGTCGAATTCTGAAACCTTCTTCAATTCAGCTGAAACATTTTCGAGTTGGGCTTTATTAATCTTATGTGTGATGATAACGACACGCGCCTTATCACCTTCTTTGCCATCTTGGAGGATTTGCTTGAAGGAAATATCTTGAGCGTTGAAGATTTCAGCCAATTTCAAGACCTGACCTTTTGAGTCTGGAGCCAAGATTGAGAAGTAGTAATTTGCTTTGACATCTTCTGGATTTGCCAAGACCAAGTCACGGCTATATTCGTTGAAATCTTTACCGATGGTTCCATCATTCAAGCGACGAACGATACGGACAATATCCGCCACAACACTTGTTGCAGTTGGTTTTTGACCAGCACCTGGTCCGTAGTACATAGACTCACCAATACCAATAGATTCTACAAAGACAGCGTTCATTACGCCATTCACACTGGCAAGTGGGTGCGCTTTAGGTAGGAAGGTTGGAGTCACTTCTGCAGCAATTCCTGAAGGAGTTTCCTCAATAGAACCAACCAATTTCACTACATATCCAAGTTCTTGAGCTACAGCTACGTCTTCTGGTGTAATGTTGCGGATTCCCTTGTGGGCTACATTGTCAAAGGCAACCTTCATACCAAAAGCAAATTGGCTCAAAATCACCATCTTGTAGGCTGCATCAATCCCATCTACGTCATTTGTAGGGTCACTTTCTGCAAAACCTAGTCTTTGTGCTTCCGCAAGAGCATCATCGTAAGACCAGCCTTCTTCGACCATCTTGGTCATCATGAAATTGGAAGTTCCGTTAACCACACCAAGTACACGCGTGATTTTATCAGAAGCCAAGGAATTTGCTAGAGTACGAAGAATTGGAATACCGCCAGCTACTGCTGCTTCGTAGTAAAGTGCTACCTTGTTAGCTTTAGCGATTTCTAACAATTCTGCGCCATGGACAGCCAAAAGGTCCTTGTTAGCAGTAACAACGTGTTTGCCAGCCTCCAAGGCACGAGTGATAAAGGTTTTAGCAGGTTCGATACGCCCCATCAATTCCACTACGATCGTAATGTCTTGATCTGATAAAATATCATCCACATTGGTTACAAAGTTAAAGTCATTCCCTGCTGCAAGCAAGCGATTCTTTTCATCTTCATCCTTGACCAATACCTTGGCAACTTCAATCTCTGAATGTGCTGATTGATTGATTTTTTCTCCATTTTCCTTTAGGAGGAAAGGCACACCACTTGCAACGGTACCAAATCCTAGTAAAGCAATTTTAACTGTCATGTTTGTCTCCTCGAAATTTTCTAATATAGCCATTATAACAGAATTTTGTGAAAATTCCTATTATAGTAAATCACTATTTCAGTCTAGAAAAGAAAAAACGAATCAGACGATTCGCTCTTCTTAAAATCTGAAAATAGCTTTCCAGAAATGATTATCCAATCTTTTGTAGATTGATCACTGCATCGTGATTCATCAAGACTTGGCCATACTCTTGTAAGACTGAACGACTGATATCACTATCGTCTGCAAACTCACGCATACGAGCCAACAGCCAAGCTGGATATGGACTTGGATGATTTTCAATATCCACTAAAATGGTCAAATAATAGCGCTCGTTCATTTTGTAGAGTTCAGAAGTTTCCATCTCAAAAGTCACTGTCTTGGCAAAAGCCACCAAGTCTGCTAACTTAGCAAAAGAAAGGATGTAATAGATGTAAGGTTCTTTCTTTCCTTCAGCTTCTTGTTCAGCCTGCTCCTGCTCTTCTTCCCTGGCTTCTACTTGCTCTAGAGATTGAATCGCTTCGATATCATCCTTAGTCTTTTCTGCGATGCTTTTTTCCAAGGTTTTGATAAATTCATCTGGCGACATTTGAGCCAATTCTTCCATATCTGGTAAATCCGATAAGTCTTCAAAATCTAGATTTTGGTCAATCTTTGATTTGGTTACAAAGACATCGACCTTATCAGGTTTTGGAGTCACACGGAAGCTCAACATGCCTGTATCCAGAAAGCTATCAGGCATCTCTAACTCATCCAAGATAGCATAAAAGAACTCTTCTGTTTTTTCTTGAGGAACAAGAAAGTCAGCAATCTCCATGCCACGATCCATCAAATCCTCTAAAGACATCGTGATTTTCAAAGTTGTATCACTAATTTGTTTCATTTTCATTGCTAGTAACCTCATACTTTCAGTTCTATCTATTATACTAGATTTTTACGATTTTATCAAAAGAATGAAGCGAGAATGTGATATAATACTAGAGACCATTTTACAATACAAGAAAGAAAGTACAATGAAAAATATAAAAGTTAATGCACTGGCTAGCTTGCTAGTCAATGTTCTCAATATCGTTTTTCCGCTGATAACTAATCCCTATCTGACACGGATTCTCAGCAAATCCAACTACGGTTATTTCAATACCGCCAATACCTGGGCTAGCTTTATCATTCCTTTAGCAGCCTTCGGGATTTACAACTACGGAATTCGAGCTATCAGTAAGGTCAAGGATGATAAAAATAAAATCAACTATGTTTTCTCTAAATTATTCTATATATCCATTATTACATCTGTTCTAACAACCAGTATCTATTTCCTATTTATTTACCTGGATAACAGTATCGAAAATTTGAAAGAACTCTACTATATACTTGGTATACAGGCTCTCTTCCAATTCCTTTATATCGAGTGGATGAATGAAGCTTATGAAAATTATGCATTCATCTTATACAAAACATTGATTATTCGTATTGCCATGTTGGTCGCTATCTTCACCTTTGTAAAAACTCCAGATGATATCGTTCCTTATGCAATCATCATGACTGCAACGACAATTCTCAACTATCTACTCAGTTTTCTCTGGATTAAACGAGAAGTTTCCTTTGTTAAGATTGGTCTTGTCGAATTAATCAAAGCATCAAAACCACTCTTGACTATGCTTCTCCTAGCGAACGCCAACATGCTCTATACCTTACTTGATAGAATGTTTATCACCAAAGGGCCTGATGAAAACTACATTTCTTATTATACCATTGCTTTCAGCATCGTCATGTTGATTGCCAGTGTTCTGAGTGGAGCTATCAATGTCAGTATTCCACGTCTCGGCTACTATCTCGGTAAGAAAGACTACGAATCTTATAAAAATCTTCTGAACCAAGGAGCTGCCCTCTTTTATTTCCTTATCATTCCAACCAGTATTGGGATTATGGTATTAGGAAACTACGCTACAGTCATCTACTCTTCTGAAAAATACCTTGAAGCTGGTATTGTGACTAGTGTCTTTGCCTTTCGTACTATCATTTGGGCCATTGAGTTAATCCTTGGTAAACAAATTATCTTCATCAACGACCACGAAAATCGTTTAACAGCCTTTTACTTTATTGGTGGCGGAGCTAATATCCTACTCAACAGTCTCTTGTATTTCAATAATATTTTTGCACCAGAGTACTACATTGCTACTACTATTATTGCAGAAACTGTAGTTGTTCTACTGGAAATTTACTTTATCAAGAAACATCAGCTACTTGATTTAAAAGAGATCTTTACTACTTTAACACACTATACTATTGTATCCCTTGGATTCATCCCGATCTATTTTGCGTTTAAATCCCTTTTCCAAATCAACTCTTATACAGTTAACCTCAATATGATACTCATGGTACTCTCGACTGTTGCAACCTGTGGAATCTACTATCTCTTGATACTTTTTATCACAAAAGATAAAACACTCCACTATGCACTCAATCTTGCTTTTGCTAAGATTAAAAGAAATTAAAAAATAACCTACCTATCTAAAACAAGGAATATTCCAGTAGATAGGTAGGTTATTTATTTTATCGAATTATCAAATCAAAGCAATTTGCTCATAAATTAATCAGTCCAGTAATTTTTATCAGTTCCTGGATTTTGATTTTCAATAGGCGGAGGAGTCATATAGTCTTCACCAAACTCGTAAACCAGAATCTCATGGAATTTTCTAGGAACCTTCACAAGAATATTCTCATATGGCATTTCAATTGTATCATATAACCACTCTTTCTTAATTCCACTTGGATAGTAAGAGTCATAAGTAGTACATGCAAGATCTGTAGCCTGCTCAACATCATATTGCAAAGCTAACTTCTCCAATTTTTCATTCCATTTCTGTGGAGAAGTCAGTCTGAAAATTGCAGATGCAAAATAACGTGGTAAATTCTTGACACCTCCATTATCTATTTTGACTCCTTTAAAGTTCAGAGACGAAAGTCGAATAAATTGTTTATAAAGTCTCATCTGTTTTCTATCATGTTCATCTGTAACAACTCCATCGTATGGAAAAATGTCAACACAAGTACCTAGAATAACTGACTTATCTAAAAGATTAGCATCTCGACGTGTCCTCACATCGTAAACTCTCATATATGTATAAGGATATCCCTTTGTTTCTCTATATGAAATTAATCTATAGTAGGGATGTTTTTCATTTTTTAATATCTCATAGAGCTTTTCAAATTCATCTCGAGCCAAAGAAATATCGGTATCATCATCCCAAGGAATAAAACCTTTATGGCGTACAGCTCCTAGCAAGGTTCCAAAATCAATAAAATACTTGATTTCATGTTCCTCACACAATTCATGCAAATAGTTTAAAATATCTAATTCAATTTGTTTAATTTCTTCAAGAGTCAAAATTTTCTCTGACATCTATTATTCACTCCTAATCTTTTTACATCGAGTTAATGGCTTCTTCATTTCAATGACATCACTGGGATACCTTAATAATTTTCCACAATTGAAAATCATGATGAGAGAATCTTAGCTCAACTGGTGGTAGTTGCATGTAGTCTCCGTAGTCCGAGGTCAGAATTTCATGATAATTTTTTGGAATCATAAATTCCTTACCTTCGAATACACCCATAATAGTTTGTTCCAACCACTCTCGCTTCCAGACTGGTTTATGCATATCTTTATAAATAAGATAGTCAACCAACTCGTAATCATCTACTTTTCTAGATTTAGCAAGTTCATCAATGCCTCCAATATACTTATTCGTATTTGTGAAATAGAAGACAATAACTGATATATAGCGAATTAAAGAATTTAATAGACTTTTAGTATTGGTAATACCCTTAAATGTATAACAGCTTAATTGACGTTTTTTTATAAGCCTTGTCATTTTATCTTTAAAAACAGAATCATCCTCGTAACCATCTACAGGGAAAATATCTACATAAATCCCCATATTGGAATCAATTCGAACATCTTCTTCTAACAAATAAGTTTGATTATCCTGCACTTTCATGAAGGGATAGACATAGTTGAGATTATTTTTATAAGACATCACTTCGTAACGTTCGTCAGGGTTAGAGATAAGGTAGTCTTGCAACTTCTCATAGTCTTCACGCAACATACAAATATCCATATCATCATCCCAAGGAATAAAACCTTTATGACGAACCGCACCGATAAGACTGCCATAAGCTAGGAAATATTTGACACCAATTTTCTGACAAGTTTCATGAATGTATTCCATGATTCCCAGTTCCATCTGTTGAATCTCTCTAATATCAGTTACTTCCTGATAACGAATACCTTCATCACGTTTGCAAACAACTAATCCATAACCAATAATCAACCAAAAGATAATATTAATAAAGTTAGTTGAGTACATAATCTGACTTTCAAACAATTGACCGAACAAGATGCCAAAGAAAAGAATCATAATCAACTTTTCAGAGTTCTTTTTAGAAACAATCAAATAAGTCAAAAAGCGCTTAAATATATATCCTAGTATAAGTAGAAAAGATACTAAACCTAAAATTCCAGAACTAACAAATATGGTTACAAAAATGTTATGGAAATTTCCACCAATAAGAGAATTTTGAATCTCAAATTTACTGAAATATTTTGTGTAATAATCTGGAACATTTCGTACACCATAACCAAAAATTGGTTTCTCACTTCCCATTTTTATAGCATTTTTCCAAATATAAGTTCTACCACTAGGTGTTGTTTCTATTAGATGAAGTTCTCCTGTTTTTTTTATAACTGAAGAATCCGTTTCTGCATAAGATTGTCCTTTATTTAAGTCTAATACAGTTGCTTTCCCTGAGGATATGTAAATAGAGGTTACATAACTCAATCCGATATTAGCAGCAGAAACAAGTAAAGCAGAAACTATAAAGATTAGAAATCGCTTAGCTAACTTGCCCCTGTTAATAAAGAAACTATATAACCCAATCATCAACACTAAAGACAATAAAGCTCCTCTACTTTGCATGGTTGCGAAGTAAACTAATTGAATCACATTATTCAGTTTTAGATAAACAGAGTATTTGTTTCCTTTATGAATCAAATACATAGCCAAAATAATGCTAATATATGAAAAAATTGCACTAGCATTGGGATTGACAATTCCCCACAAACGCCCATTCATAACACCATAGTAATAAGATTGCTGTCCAATTTTAAATAGGATAAGTACCTTACTCACTAATAATGTAAATGCAAAAATCGCAGAAGAAAAAGAAACAAGTTGAATAGTGTATGCAAGCCAATCAAATAATTTCTTTAATTGACCTGATTCTAACATGGTAAATAATAAAATATAGGTTACCATAAAGAGAATCTCAATCACATTTCCAATCAAATGTCCAGAGCGATTAAAAATAGCAGATAACAGATGACTTCCTGCTAATAGACCAAATAAGGACAGAAATTTACGATCTACTGTGATTTTTTTCCACTTAAACAATAAGGTATAGCAAATATAAAGCACTACAATCGCTGACAATCCTTTATAAAGGGGATTTGCTATCTTATAAACCAGTGAACTCATACTTAAAATCGAAATGAAAACAAAGAGATATGCAATCCATAGTTTTGATTTTTCAAAGTATTCATCCATTTTTGAAAAATTCATTTTCAACTCCTTCTCATAATATTAGTTTCTGAATCCAACAATTTTTTTATATATCCATGGAGAAAAGACAAGTGACAAGACAGCTATCTTACGAAATCTAGTGAAATAAGCATCCTTCCAGATTTCATATCGATGCTGAATAATCCAAGCCCTTAGTTCTACTTTCTCCTTTTGATACTGTTCAGATGAAGTAAAGATAATTTTATCGTAAACTGTGATATACGACCAACATTCTCTATTTTTTAATTCATATTTTAAATTAGGAAATACTTGTGATACTTGAGTAATGATGTTCTTATAAACTTCTATCGTATCAAATACATACCGATTAACAGATGTTGTCGCACTTCCCTCACGATGATCATAATAATAAATTGGTTTGTCAATAAATACGCTACTACATCTTGTCTTTAGTAGCAATTCCGTTAAAAATAAGGCATCTTCTGCTAGATGGTAGTCTGTATTAAATTTACCATCTGCCAGCAGGTCTCTCTTAAATAGTTTTGCGACTGGAAAGAATGAGGTCTTAGTGGTCATCAGTAATTCTTTCATGGTTTCTTCTGTTGACCAAAGTTCTTTTCTACCAGAATACAAGGGTAAGTCTGTCACTATTCCATTTTTGATATGGTGTAGAGGAGCAATCACAAAACCTACATGTTCTCCCTCAACTGCACTAGCTAAAGTAGCTAGGTAATCATTGGTGACGAAATCATCGCTATCAATAAAAGTTATCCAAGCACCTGTCGCTAGCTGAATTCCAACATTTCTAGCATTAGAAACACCAGCATTTTCGATATGGTAAACCTTGATATTTTCATACTGATCTGCTAAATAATCACAGATTTGTCCACTAGAATCAGTAGACCCATCATTTATTAGGATTAGTTCAAAATTGGTACAAGTCTGTTGAAGAATTGACTTCACACATCGCTCCAGATAGGCTTCTACATTGTAGACTGGAACAATAACGCTAATTTTTTCTCCCATCATGCTCCGTATTCTCCCTTATACTCTGTATAAGACTTATCCATATCAGCGATGACAGCATCATGATGTGGTAGCTGCTTGTCTGCTGGTGGTGGCGTCATATAATCTCCAAAAGCAGTACTAAGATAGGCATCGTAGCCAACTGGAATAGGCATCTCTGTTCCTTCAAAGGGCAAGAAAAGATTATCCTCAAAAGATGCGATTGGGTACTTGTTTCTCATGTAGCCAGGACCTGAGCATAGTTCCGTGATTCCATCGCTCTCAGCTAGACTGTACTTGGTCATTTCTTTTTCAGCTTTTTTCCAAATGCGATAACGGAGAGATTTTGGAGTCAATCCCAGTAAAATACGACTTCCCCATTTCATAAGTGCGCCATGCTTTTCTGGAATAGTTTGCGCACAAAAAAGAGAATAAATCAGTGCCCAACGAACCTGTTTTTTCCGCTCAGCTGGATTTTTCGGATAATAATCCAAAGGCAAGACGTCCAAGGCCAAACCATGTGGTAAATTCAAATCCTGCTGGTAAGGTTTGATACAGGTGGTTTCCTTGTCACGAATGGTAATAAAAAGATTACGATCGACAAAATCCTTGTTACTCTTTGACAAGAAATAACGCTCATCTGCATAACGAGGCCATAATGCTGCCAATTTTTCATAGTCCTTACGGGGCATAAAAAAGTCTAGGTCGTCGTCCCAAGGAATGAAACCCTTGTTTCGAAGGGCACCAATAGCACCTCCCCCACAAAGATAACAAAGCAAATCATGTTCTTTACAAAAGGCCACAAAATATTCAGCCATCTCCAGACTACGAGCCTGAATTGCTTTTAAATCAGTCATATTGTTCATTATTCTTTCTATCGTATCGTTTCATTATACCACAAATAAGGGGTGAAAATCTATTGCAGACTGTAAAAAATCAAAGCTTGATTGCTAGATAAATAGCCTTCAAACTTTGATTCTCCTATCTTATTTTATCTCAAGCCCATCTGAGATAATTTATTCTGATATTTATTTTGATCAACCAGCAAGCCCAAGCCTCCATAGACATCATAGGCATCGACCCAATCACCTAGTTCTGGAACTGTTAATCTCTCAATGCCATTTTGCGCTCCATTTAGGAAGGATAAGCCATTGGTCAGTAGGAAACTATAAGGAACATTCGTAGAGGTCATGCCAAAGACCTTACCAAGTGCTTCTGATCCAGTAAAGAGTTTAGTTGGATCCTTGAGTTGTTGCAGAACAGCTGTCAACACTTGCTGTTGTCTCTTGGTACGACCGTAATCGCCTTCATCATCATCACGGAAGCGAGCATAATTGAGCAAAGTCGAGCCATTCATCTGCTGTTTTCCGACTTTGATGGTTTGGGTTGGAGACTCAGTCTCAGTAGCATGCAAATCATCTCCGACTGTAGCTTCTGTTAATGGACGCCCATTCAATGTTGAAAATTGGGCATCAATTGTCACACCATCAGGGAAAAGCGTGTCAATCGCCGTTGCAAAGGCCTGGAAGTCTACCAAAGCATAGTACTTAATGTCCAAGTCAAAATTATCTTTCAAGACTTGGCGAACCATTTCTGCCCCTTTTTGCCCCTCTTGTTCTCCTAACTCATAGGCTACATTTAATTTGTTATCGGACTGCTTTCTACCGTTAATCACTTGGCTATAACCGTCTATATAAACCAAATTGTCACGCATGAAGCTGACCAGCTTAATTTTCTTATCTGAGCCACCAACATTTAGTACCATAATAGAGTCTGTTCTCGTTTCAGCACTGTTTTGGCCAATTCGTCCATCCGTCCCCATAATCAAAATATTAACTCCATCTCTGGTATCTTGACCATTAAAGACTTCTACTTGAGCTGCCTTAGCATTGGCAGGTTTGTTTGGATCAGCATTTGAATACCCTTTTAGGAACATAAAAATCATGCCAAAACCGACACAGGCCAGAAGGGCAAGCAATCCTGCAAAAATGCGCCCCCAACGAATCTTGCGTTTTTTTGCTTTAACCTTTGGTTGAGAATGACTTTTCTGGTATTTTTTTGAACGACTACGGTTACCATAGGATGGAAGAGGAGACTGATTGATTGGTTCCATAAAAGACTCTTCCATATCGTGATTTTCATTATGAATTTCTGGAGAAACTTCGCTACCGCTAGCCATATTTAACTTACCTTGCAGGTAAGCAAACTCCTTTTTCTCTCGCTCATTGAGGTAATGAATGTTCTTAAAAAGATAGTCATAACGCAACTGCTCGTGATGGCTTAAAGGATTTTCTTGGCTCATCTTCTCTCCTTTCCATGGTCTGATATTGGATAAATAGGATAGGCGCCCAGAACCTTATACTGGATTCCGATGGCTTCTAATTCTTTTTGGGCAAAGTGGATCAGGTCCTTATCAGCATAGTCCACATCGATAATGAAAAAGTATTCACCCAGTGCTGTCTTGAGTGGCCGACTTTCAATTTTTGTCAGGTCAATTCCTCGCCAAGCAAAGGTCGACAGGGCCTTATAAAGTGCACCTGGAAGGTTGTCAGGTAATGTCAAGGCCAAACTCATTTTCTCAGTTTGTGCTTTCAAGGGAATACTAGGATTTTCAGCTCCTAGAACCCAAAAACGTGTGAAATTGGCTTCCATTTCCTGAATATCCTCGGCAATCAGTTCCAAACCATATTCTTCAGCAGAACTTCTAGGAGCAATGGCCGCAAAAGGCTGGTCAGGATGTTCGGAAATAAAGCGGGCCGCATAAGCTGTACTAGCTGTTATCTCGATTTGGGCCTCTGGATATTGTTCATCGATGAATTTCTTTCCTTGAGCCAAGGCCTGTGGATGTGAAAAAATCTTTTCAATCTTAGTATGGCCTGGAACCACCATCAACTGCTGATGAATAGGCTGAACGATTTCTGCTACTGCTTGGATGCGAGCCTGATGAAAAAGGTAGTCCAAGGTTTCATGAACACTACCCTCGATAGAATTTTCAACTGGCACCACAGAATAGTCCACCAAGCCTTGTTCATAAGCCTTGATAACATCTGTAATATTGGCAAAGGCCTGCAATTCCTCATGAGGAAAAGCTGTCTGCACAACGTGATGTGAAAATGATCCCTTGGGACCTAGATAAGCAATTTTCATCTCAGTTCCTCTATAATTTCCTCTGGGCTTAACTTGGTCACATCCAAAACCCGACTGGCCACTTCCTCATACCAAGCCTGTCTTTCTTGAAAAATAGCTGCTAGTTCTTCCTTGCTATTATTTAGAAAAAGCGGACGCTGATTGTCCTTATCAGCTGCGATACGGTGGTAGAGGATTTCAAAATCAGCTTTCAGATAGATGTTATCAGAATTGGTCTTTAGTAAGTCACGATTTCGCTGAGAAATAACCACTCCCCCACCAGTTGACACAACTTGATCTCTTTGTAGTAACTCAGCTAATACTTCTGACTCTACCTGTCGAAAGACCTCTTCTCCCATTTCCGAGAAAAATTCCGCAATGGACATACCTAAGCGCTCCTCAATCAGGGCATCCATATCAAGGTAATTAGGGTCCAAGCCTCTTGCAATAGTCGATTTGCCAGCCCCCATAAATCCTAGTAATACCTTAGCCATGAATCAAGCTCTCTAAATCATCAAAGAAGCTAGGATAGCTGGTATTGATGGCTTCAGCACGGTCAAGCTCCACTTCTCCATCTGCAACCAAGAGAGCCGCGATGGCTGTCATCATGCCGATACGATGGTCTCCAAAAGTATTGACTCTCGCACCGTGAAGGGCTGATTTCCCTTTGATAATCATTCCATCTGCTGTAGGTGTGATATCCGCACCCATGCTATTTAAAGCGTCTGCCACAACCTGAATGCGGTCTGTTTCCTTGACCTTAAGTTCCTCAGCATCCTTAATAACTGTTACACCTTGAGCTTGGGTCGCAAGTAGAGCGATAACTGGCAATTCATCAATCAATCGTGGGATCAAAGCACCACCAATCTCTGTTCCTTTCAAGTCAGAAGACTCAACAGTCAAGGTTGCAGATTTAGCGACTGGGTCAATTTCAGTTATTTCCAATTTTCCACCCATGGCACGAATGACATCAATAATACCTGTACGCGTTTCGTTGATGCCCACATTCTTAAGTACCACACGAGAATTTGGAACAATCAAACCTGCGACTAACCAAAAGGCTGCACTTGAAATATCTCCTGGAACAACCACATTTTGTCCTGTCAATTTTTGTGGCCCTTGGACTGTGATTTTTTTGCCCTCCACACTTAAATGACCACCAAATTGTTGCAACATATCTTCAGTATGATTACGGGTGCACTCTTTTTCGATAATAACAGACTCCCCCTGAGCCTGCAAGGCCGCAAACATCAAGGCTGACTTGACTTGGGCAGAGGCAATTGGCAACTCATAATGAATAGGTTTTAGGTTTTTCGTCCCTTTTAAATGAAGGGGAGGCAGGTCTCGCTCAGTTTGCCCTGAAATACTAACGCCCATTTGTTTCAGTGGAAGGGTCACACGATCCATAGGACGTTTGGAAAGACTGTCATCTCCAAACATTTCTACTTCGAAGTCTACACCAGCAAGGACACCTGAAATCAGGCGAATCGAGGTTCCAGAATTTCCCATATCAAGGGCATTTTGCGGCGCTTTTAAGCCGTCCATACCGACACCTTGAATAGTAATAACCCCATCTTTGTCCTCAATCTCAACACCAAGGTCTCGAAAAACCTGCATAGTAGAAAGGACATCTTCACCCCGCAGTATATCATAAACCTTGGTCTCACCCTCAGCCAAACTTCCAAAAATAATGGAACGGTGGCTGATAGACTTGTCACCAGGGACGCGGATACTGCCATGTAAGTGGCTAATATTTGTTTTTAGTTTCATACTGGACCTCATACTTGCAATACTTTTACCTATTTTATCATAAAAAGCCAGAAATTCCTTAAAAATTCCTGACTTTATGATAGTTATTTTCTTATTTTAGCAATTCTGAAACTGGTTCAAAAACAATTTTTTCAATGTCAGAAAGGTAAATGGCCAATTGTTGTTGCTTGGTAAAGAATTCTGACAAGAGGCTGTTCCCCTGAATCTGTTTGCCAAAACCTTCCATCTTCGCTTGGAAGGAAGCGTCTGGCATTTGACCTGTCTGCGCTAGTCTTTGAATTTCCTCTTGGAAGGCAACATATTCTGTAAAAATTTTGCTTGCCTCAGCATCTGCTGAAATAGCATCTTTAGCTGCTTTGACAGCCTTGTATTCTGGTAATTCGCGTAAACCGCGACTGAGTTCGTTTGCACTATCGTAAATATTTGACATGATTTTCTCCTTATTTGATAACGACTGTATAGTCGGTGTTTTCTGTTATGAGGTGCTCGGCTCGTTCTAAATCTTGAGCATTTTTAAATGAAATTTGTAGAATCCCATGAATATCCTCACGGTTTTCCTCGTTGATGTGGATGTTAACCAAGGAAGTTCCACGTAGCAGTTCCAAAATCCTCAAGATGACATCTTCTTCATCGGGAACGTCGACATAGAGGTCATAAGAACTATCCACACCACCACGCTTATGGATTTCCATGGCCTGACGTTGCTCACGCGCTTGGTTGAAAAAGTTCCAGATTTTCTCCTCATCTCCCTTGCTGATGGCTTGTCCAACCTCATCTAAGCGCTCCTTGAAATCCTCAATTCGATCTAGAATAGTCTCACGATTGGACAAGAGAATGGAGGTCCACATCCCTGGCTCGCTTTCCGCAATCCGAGTCATATCTCGAAAACCACCTGCCGCAAAGCGCCTTGCCATCTCATGTTCTTGAGCATAAACCGCGGTCTGCTCCATAAGACTAGAAGCCAGAATATGAGGAAAATGGCTAATCTGAGAAGTGACACGATCATGCTCCTTGGCATCAATTTCGATAAAACGAGCATGAAGACCTGAAAGCAGATCCTTCATTTCCTTAAGCGCGTCCTGACTTGTCAGGCTGGAAGGTGTAAAGATATAATAGGCATTTTCAAAGAGATTGACATCCGCAGAAGCTGCCCCTGTCTTATGACTACCAGCCATAGGATGGGCCCCGACAAAGCGAACAGGCTTACCAGCTAAATACTGCTCCGCCGCATCCACAATGGCTGACTTGGTCGAGCCAGCATCTGAAATAATCACTCCCTCTTTCAAATCCAAGTTAGCCAACTCCTTAATGAAAGCAATGGTTTGTTTGATTGGCAAACTGAGGATGATGATATCTGCCAAAGGAGCAAAACTAGCAAAATCATCCGTTGCACGGTCAATCATACCTTCTTTCAAGGCGATATCTCTCGAAGCTTGACTGCGATTATAACCTAAAATTTCATAATCTGGATGATCGCGTTTGATACCAAGTGCCATAGAGGCACCAATCAATCCAAGACCTGCGATATAGACTGTTTTTGCCATAGGAACTCCTTAATAGTTCTTTGTATAGTCTCGGTGTTTGGCTACCGCTTCTTTTAATTCCTCTAGATTGTCTGATGAGAATTTTTCGAGGATCTCTTGTGCCAGAACAGTTGCCACAACGGCTTCCATAACTACACCTGCAGCTGGAAGAGCAGTCGGATCACTTCTTTCAACGGTTGCCTTGTAAGGTTCATGGGTTTCGATATCCACACTCATAAGAGGTTTATAAAGAGTAGGAATGGGTTTCATGACGCCACGAACAACGATGGGTTGCCCATTAGTCATACCACCTTCAAAGCCACCCAGATTATTGGTACGACGAGTATAGCCATCTTCTTTAGACCAGAGAATTTCATCCATGACTTGGCTGCCCTTACGGTAACCAGCTTCAAAGCCGAGACCAAATTCCACTCCTTTAAATGCATTGATAGAGACAACTGCTTGGGCCAATCGCGCATCCAATTTTCTGTCCCATTGAACATAGGAACCAAGGCCAACTGGAACACCTCCAACGACTGTCTCCACAACCCCACCGATGGTATCACCGTCACGTTTGATTTGGTCAATATAGTCCTTGATTTCCTGTTCTCGTTCTTGGTTGACAATAGAAACTTCAGACTGGGCAGCTCGTTCCTTAATCTCAGCCACTGTCAGATCTTCAGGTACATCGATTTCCTTGCCACCAAAGACCACGACATGGTTGGCGATCTCTATATCCAGTTCAGCTAAGAGGCGTTTAGCTACCGCTCCAACTGCCACCCGCATAGTGGTTTCACGGGCAGATGAACGTTCCAAAGAATTTCTTAAATCATCAAAACGGTACTTGATGCCCCCAACTAAATCGGCATGGCCTGGACGAGGATGGGTGATTTTTCGTTTGCTTTTAAGCCGGTCTTCAATATCCTCCGCAGACATGATATCCAGCCATTTCTGGTGGTCCTTATTGATGACATCCATGGTAATAGGAGCCCCTGTTGTCTTCCCGTGGCGAACGCCCGAAGTAAAGACAACCTGGTCACTCTCAATTTTCATACGACCACCACGACCGTAGCCACCCTGACGGCGTTTAAGGTCCCCATTGATATCCTCAGCTGTCAAAGGAAGCCCAGCTGGAATTCCTTCAATGATAGCCGTCAGACGGGGGCCGTGTGATTCTCCTGCAGTTAAATATCTCATACACTCTCCTTATTTTACCAAGTAGTCTTTCATCTCTTCCAGAGAAACTGGGTGAATGGTCGCTGAACCAAGCTCTGGCACCAAGACCAATTTCAAGGTGTTGCCACGCGCTTTCTTATCATGAGTCAAAGCTTGATAAAGCTTGTCAACATCCCAGTTTTCATAATCAACAGGCAAGCCAAATTTCTGACACATTTCTGTGATGGACTGGGTAATGCCAGCTGGCATAAGGCCTTTTTCCTCAGCAACCTTGGATATCTGCACCATTCCCATAGCAACAGCTTCACCATGCATGACTTTCCCATAACCGGCAGTCGCTTCAATGGCATGACCAATGGTGTGGCCAAAATTGAGATAAAGGCGTACACCATTGTCCAACTCATCCTCAACTACCATCTTGCGCTTGACCTGACAAGAATGTTCAATCAAAGTCTCTGCATGTTCCAGAATGCTCTCAACAGAACCATCCAGCTCCGTCAAGAGAACCCATAGTTCTGGATCCTCAATCAAGCCATACTTGATAACTTCCCCCATTCCTTCAATCAACTCTCTCTTTCCGAGGGTTTCAAGAACAAGTGGGTCAATCATAACCCCATCTGGTTGGGCAAAGGTCCCCACCATATTCTTAGCAAATGGAGTATTGACGCCTGTCTTTCCACCGATAGAAGAATCCACCTGGGCTGTCAAACTAGTCGGAATCTGAACAAAGTGAATACCCCGCATATAGGTAGAGGCTACGAAGCCAGCCAGGTCTCCAACGACACCGCCACCAAGAGCCACGATTCCATCGCTACGAGTCAACCCCTGCTTAACTAGAAATTCATAGACTTTCTGAACAGTAGTTAAATTCTTTCTTTCTTCACCTTCTAAAAAATCAAAAACTGCTACCTGAAAACCAGCATCTTCTAGGCTGAGCTTGACCTTCTCTGCATAAAGAGAAGCTACATGGTTATCTGTAACAATGACTACCTTTTGTGGTTGCCAGAGTTCTCTCAACCATTGACCAGCCTGAGCCAGACAACCTTTTTCAATCTGAATATCATAAGGATGATGAGGAATATCGATTCTGATTTTCATAGGAGAAACTCCCTTTCTTTATTGGTATTTTTCTGTTAAAGACTGCCAAATTTCTTCTGTCGGCATTTCCTTGCCTGTCCACAGTTGAAAGGCTTCTGCAGCTTGATAGAGCAACATTCCCAGACCATTGACGGCTGGATTGCCCTGACTTCTAGCCCATTTCAAAAATGGGGTTTCAAAGGGTTGGTAAATGATATCTGCCACAAAGAGAGGTTCTGGTAAGACTATGCTTTCAGGAACTGGGGAGGATTGACCATCCATCCCAACACTGGTGGCATTGACCAGTAAATCCGACTCAGCAATCCTTGCTTGCAGTACAGGAATATCTTCTAAAGCATACAGGTCCACCTTAAAACCTGTCTGCTCCTGTAACTTGTCTAGGTATGGTCTTGTTTTTTCCATAGAAACTGAACGAACAAAGACTGAAATCTGACTGACGCCGTCCAAAATAGCTTGTGCTATAATGGACTTGGCCGCACCACCTGCACCCAGCAGGGTCATCTTTTTACCTGAAATTGTAAAAGAAGGCAAGCTCTTAAAAAATCCCTTGCCATCTGTATTATATCCAATTAAATTGCCATTCTCATTGACAACCGTATTGACCGCACCAATCAAGCGCGCTTCATCGCTCAGCTCATCCAAATAAGGAATCACCTGCTCCTTATAGGGCATGGACAGGTTGATGCCAAACATCTGGTAGCGACGAATATTGGCCACTGTTTCTGCCAAGTCAGCCGCTTCAATCTCCCAAGCCACATAAGCACCATTGGTAGCTGTCGCCTCAAAGGCCCTATTGTGAATAAAGGGGGAAATAGAATGCTTAATAGGATTGGCAACAACGGCAGCTAAACGTGTATAGCCATCAAGCTTCATCCAAAATCTCCCGAATTTTTTTCATATTAGCTAGGGAAATCTGACCAGGGGCACTTGCCTCATCTAGACTAGCAAAGGACCAGCTAGAACCTGTCACATCCGCAGTGATACGAGAAACCTTACCCACCTTACCCATAGAAATAGTTACATATTCCTGCTCAGGATTGAGGGTTTTAAAGCCTCGTGTATAGTTCATCAAGTCTAGCACATCCTGCTCCGTGTGAGCCATCACCGCAACCTTGACAAGTTTTGGATTTAGGCTCGTCAACTCTGACAAGATTTCCATCATATTTTCAGGTGTTTCTTGGAAATTGTGGTAACTCAAAACGAGATTTGGGAAGTCCAACATTTCCTCAAAAACATCCTTGTAGCTGTAGTACTCAAAATCAATATAATCTGGTTGATAGAGTTGCGCCACTTCCTTGATTAGATGGATATATTCTTCTGAAGAAAGTTCGATTTCTCCCCCTTCAGCGCGAGTTCGCAGAGTGAAAACCAACTCACGGCCTGCGAATTTTTCAAAAATAGCTGGAGCTACCTGCAAAATCGCTTCCTTAGGCAGATAGTCGGCACGCCATTCAATGATGTCGGCATCCAGATACCTCGTGGCATCCAGAGCCTGAGCTTCCTCTAAACTTCTTGGCATTACTGAAACGATTAATTTCATTTACTAACCTTCATACTAATCACCTTGAGGTAATTACTACTTTCATCTTTTTTATTATAGGCGAAATCTGCTGGAAGACCGTATTTGTTTAAAATCTGGTAACTTCTTCCTGCAAAGCCTTTATCAATTTGTTCTGTAAATTTCTGACGGGAAACATTGGCAGCATTGGTACTGGCAATGATAATCCCTCCCGGATTTAAAATCTCAAGACTCTGGGAAATCAACTTGTGATAATCCTTGGCCACAGAGAAAGTTTGTTTTTTGTTTCGAGCAAAGCTAGGCGGATCTAGGACAATCACATCGTAAGTCAAGCCTTTTCGCTTAGCATACTTGAAATACTCAAAAACATCCATGACTATAAAACGATGGTCGTCTGTGCTGATTCCATTTGCCTGAAAATGCGCTTGAGACAATTCTCGTGAACGTTTAGCTAGGTCAACCGAAGTTGTCTGGCTTGCTCCTCCCATGGCCGCAGCTACTGAAAAGGCTGCTGTGTAGGAAAACATGTTGAGCAAGGATTTACCCATAGCCAATCCATCCACTAAACTACCGCGAACTTCATGCTGGTCTAGGAAAATTCCTGTCATCAAGCCATCGTTCATAAAGACTTGATAGAGGACACCATTTTCCAAAACAGTGAAGAAGTCAGGTGCTTCTTGACCATAAACATGGGCAGATTCATAGTCCAAACCCTTAAAGCGGATCTTCTCATAGGTCCCTAAAACCTCAGGAAAAACCTGTCTAAAGGCTTCTGAGATAACCTTGCGAATCTGATAAACATAAGAGTTATACCAAGAAAAGACAGCATAGTCGCCATAAAGGTCCACTGTCAGACCGCCAAAACCATCTCCCTCTTGGTTGAAGAGACGAAAGGCAGTTGTCAAATCATCTTGATAGTAGGCACTTCTCTTTTCTTTAGCTTGTCTAAACAGCGTTTCAAAGAAAGCTTGATTGAAGGTCACCTTGTCTGTGCTCACAAACCAGCCCAAGCCCTTGTTTTGCTGAGAAAGGTAGGCAGTCCCAAGAAAGGTGCCTTCTTGACGATAGACTTCTACCTCCTGATCCTTAAGATTGACATTCTCAAGATCGCTGGCTTCTAGTAAAACCAGACCTTTGGCAAGCTTTTTTTCAACCCGCTTACTGACTCTTATTCTATTCATAACTACCATTATATCAAATTTTTAGACAATTCTCAAAAAAGAAACTAGCCTTGCTTTGTTACTCTAGTTTTAAAAAATACTATACTTAATACTAATTAAAAATTAGAAAGTAAATATGTAAGAATCACAATAAAAGATGCTCTTCCGTCTTAGAGGAGCATTTCTTTTTATCAACGAAAATCAAAGAGCAAACTAAGAAACTAGCCTCAGTTTAACTTTGAGATTATAGGTAGAGAGGTTGTATCAGCAATATGGGTCTGTCAAGTTTAGTAACAAAGATAGTAGAAGAAATATGAGGATATAAATCAGCTTCAGTAGGTATCTGGAAAATTTGATTTTATAGAAAAGCCTTTTGTTACAAACTCAATATACTATCAATAAATAATATTATAGAAGCAACAATAATTAAAATTTCACCTATCTGCATAATTCTATTTCGAACTCTAAATATATGTTCTATCAAAAATACTTGAAAAAGACACATTATAGGAATTAACGTTTTTGAAATTATAAATAGTTATTTTATACACAAATAAGTAGAGAAATCCCCTTTTATGTGCTTTTTATAACATGTTTTGTGACTTTTTATGTACTTTTAAGGATGGCTATTCTTCTTATTTGAACCAGTTTGAACTAATGTATAATTGATAGAAATTGAATACACTACTCTTAGAGGGCATTTCGCCCTCTTTTATATTTTACAATAAGTGTAAAAAGGAGAGTCTTTATGCGTTACGGTTATGTTCGAGTATCTACAAAAGAACAAAATATTGATAGGCAATTTTCAGCCTTAGTAGAAAACAAATTATCAAAAGAAAATATTTTTATTGATTACGTTTCAGGAAAAGATTTTGACAGAATAGAATATCAAAAATTATTAACTACCTTGAAAGAGAATGATGAATTGGTTATAAAATCAATTGATAGATTGGGAAGGAACTATGATGAAATTTTAGAACAATGGCAATCGATTACTAAGAAAAAGAAAGTAAATATAACTGTTTTAGATTTCCCCTTATTAAATACAAAGAATAGCAATGATAATATCACAGGAAAACTAATCTCCGATATCGTTTTACAAGTCCTATCTTATGTGGCACAGTTTGAAAGAGAACAAATCAAACAAAGACAAATGGAAGGAATACGGGAAGCACAGAAAAAAGGGAAGAAATTCGGTAGACCAAAATTGGTTGTTCCGAATAATCTCCCTGATGTGATAGCTCAATATAAGAAAAAAGAAATAACCTTACGAGAAGGTGCAGACATCTTAGGAGTATCAAAAAGCACCTTTCACAATTGGATAAAAAATTCATAGTTCTTGTCAAAAAACCTAGGATTTTTTGGACAGAAAATACAGTCTATTTTAGAAGCGTTTTCGTTAGAAAAAAGGTTCTAAAATCCAGCATTTTGGCCAATTATTATTACACTTCCATTTTATCAAGTTTGTCCAAAAAAGTCTAGATTTTAGGACAAACTGATTATTTTACAATGAACAAAGATTGGAGAAAATCAAATGAACAAACAAACTAAAAAATTCACACTTGCAACTATCTCAGCTCTATCACTTCTTGGAGCTGGAATCATCACAGCTAATCAAGTATCAGCCAGCGAGAATATCGTACTCGGCCGCGACTCTAACGGCTCATCTATTAATCCGTCTTACAGTTTCAGAACATCTACAGGTTTGCAAATTGTCGGTATTAAAGGGACGTTCTTGAGCCCTGATAAACAAGCCATCGTAAACCGTATCAACGAAATTCGTAAAGAAGCTTATAATGAAGGTTTGGTCGACCGCTATGTTCCAGTTAAATGGTCGAATAGCCTTGAGCAAGCCTCACTTCGTAGAGCAGCCGAAGCTACGATGTCTAAATCTCATCATCGTATGACGGGCGAGGAATTGTATGGTGGAATATATTCTGATAATTTTGCTCATCTAGCTGGTAACTTAGCTTATGGTAGCAAAACTCCACTAGAAGCCATAGAAGATTTTTATTCAGAAAAACAAGATTTGAAATCAGGTTCAGGCGAGACAGGTCACTATACTCACATGATTGACCCTAGATGGACAACTGTCGCAATGTCGACCTTCACTAAAGATAAGTCATCTTGGCAGACGACATCACAGCTGTTTGCTGAAAACACTGGAGATTCTGACTCATTAGTTGGAAACTACGGCTCGTCAATCGTCTATACTGAAGCTTTGAATGACAAGTTATCCGATTTCGCACTAGACCGTAACGTTCAAATCAAGCCAGGCTCATCAAAAACAATTTATTTGACAGCTAAGTCTACTCAATCTAGAGAAATTTCTTCGATCGATTCGACAGTCATCATTCCTACAAATCGTGACTGGTCAAGTAGTGACACTTCCGTCGCAACAATCGACCGAGACGGAAACATTACCGCTCACAAATCAGGTACTACGACTATCACAGTCACATCAGATGGTAAAACGTATTCTGCAACTGTAACAGTATCAGCTAATGCTTCTGACCAAACTTCTAATTCTAGAGTTGATACAAATCCTCAAACTTGGACAAACGATCCAAACGAATATTTAGCTCGAGTTCGTCAAAGCTTCTCTGGCGGTAGCGGAAACTCTGGTTCATCTTCATGGATTCGCTCTGGTTCTCGTTGGTGGTTCAAACACTCCGACGGTTCTTACACAACTAACGGCTGGGAAAAAATCAATGGTGTTTGGTACCGTTTTGATAACTCTGGTTGGATGCAAACAGGCTGGGTAAAAGATAGTGGCACATGGTACTATCTAGAGGGCTCAGGCGCTATGAAGACTGGTTGGCTCAAAGATAACGGTAGCTGGTACTATCTTCAAGACTCAGGAGCTATGAAAACTGGCTGGATGAAGGTATCTGGTAAATGGTACTATGCTTATAACTCTGGTGCACTCGCAATCAATACGACGACCCCTGATGGCTATCGTGTCGATTACAATGGAGAATGGGTATAAAATAAACGTCTAATTATAGACCCAAAAAGAAATCTTAGGATGGAGAATTTAGTATGGGGATAATTAAAAAATATACTCCTGAAATTTCATTATTTTTATCAGTTTGTATTGCATTATTCATACCTTTTATATCTTCTAAAACATCTTTACCCCTTGGTATCAGTAATAATGATATTCATTCAAACATGGTGCAACAAATCATAGTTATGATTAAAGCAGAATACGTTTTTGCATATTTTGCATTTATCATTTCTATATTAGTTTTAAGATTCTTTCCACTAAAATTAGATATTAGACCATTTATTTTAGCTGGATTAATCTTTGTAGTCAGACAATTTTTGGTAGGAATGCAAAATGAAACAAGTATTGGATTACATATAGAAAGTAAGGCTGGCCCAGCTTATTACTTATTAGTTTTAGGGATTTTGAGCTATGTGATAACTAGCATAAAAAATTCCAAAAACAAACTCTTATATATATTACCCATTGTTTTACTCATTGAACCGACTTTTGATTTAATTACTTCATCAATTAGCCTAGGAATTTACTCATTAGTTGAATTATTAAAACCAATAATCCCCTTTTTTATTCTATTTCTTATTATCCTATTTGGAAGTTCAGGAGTTGAGGAAGTAGAGCCAGAGCCAGATTTAGTAACCCTAGAAGATGGAAAAGAGAAACACTATAAAAGAATAAAATAAACTTATCTGAATATATAAACAAAGCACTAAATCATATTTTCAATTTTTCAACCACAATTATATTGTTGTATCTTTTTCTAAACTATTATACCTCTTGAAAAATATGGAGAAAAATATGAATTTTACAAATTATTTATATCGTATGATAGGCTTACGTCTAAAAAACAAAATCAAAGTTTCATATACCACACAAGCTCAATTCACACGGAAAGTCAAAGATAAATTTCCAACTGAAGGTTCAGAGCTTCCAATAAACGAACCAACGTTATCAAACATTTTACAAGGTAAACCTGTAAACAGTAAATTTCTTATGTCTCAAGAAAAAATTGAAATTTTTGCAAAAATGTTCAATGTAACACATGAGGAAGTTATATTTGAATCAGAAAATGAAATTTTAAATTTTTTAAAATTTTCCCTTTTATTGATTTTATTCAATAACTCTGATTCCAATCCATTTATAGATACTCCTACTGATGATATTTTCTTTGGAAATGCAACCTATAAAAATATTTTTAAAGATTCATTCATAAAGGAAGAAATACTTATAAATGTTTCAAACAAGCTACTTATCAATATCATTTCATCATCGAAAACAGATACAGATTTGGATACTTATATAGATGCTTTTAACTATCATTGTGATGATTATATGGAATTCTTTATTGATTTCAAAAGGCTAATCTTCAATCATACACTACATACAAATTTTTTATTTGAATATATTTTGAATAGTGAAGAGAATTATCAAGTATTTATTAGTTCCTTCAATAATTTTATAGATATAAATTCAGATAAACTTCTTGAATTCTATAAAGAAAAAATCAAAAAAGAGATTCTTAAAGAGTCAAAAGGTAACAATGATAGTATATTCGCTAGACTCAATAATAATTTTTTTATTGAAGTATTTTCATCTAAACAATTTTTAAATTTATTAGATAGAAGCTTAAATATTGATAATTTCATATTATTTATAAGTAAAGCTAAACAAACAGTAAATGAATTTGCTACATCTTCATCTATCTGTATGTACTATGATAAGGACAAATTAGACAAAGATATAGAATACCTAAAGAAATTTTATAATGATAACCAAAATAAAAAAATTAAAAATCTAACCGAATTAAATCTAAATATACTAGATTTCATAGATTTAACGAATTTTTTGGAAAATCAACTTATTTAGAAAGATAATAACACACATTAACATATAAGTATCAATTCGTGGCAGTCGCATAAGCGACTGCTTTTATGTTCCTCTCATTATAGTTTTGAAACGATAATTATAGTTTCAAAACTAGTAATGACTTCTATCCTATTGTGGTTTAGAATGGAACCATAAGCGCTTATAAAAAAATAAGAAAGGAATCAGCAAATCCTAGGCTTGCTGATTATAAATAATAACTATGTTTAAAATGAAAGCTAAATCTGGCTATTCTAGCCAGCTATTTCAAGAAATTTTCGATAACGAAAAAACTGCTATTGTATTGTCCCCTGAAGCGAATATTCGCATGAAATACGTTGATAATAGCCCAACAAACGAAATTGACTCATATCGTTATTGGTTCGTTATTAAAGGAGAACAGCCTTTTGAGGTTAAATTCTCAGCTCAACAAACTATCGAACAATTTGACGAGATTGAATTTCAAGGTGCAGAGGCCTGCAATGTCAGAGGAAACATCTATTTCCGAGCGAACTCTGTAACCGTATTAAACAAAGGAGGTAAGTAATCAATGGTATTTCCATTTATGCAATCAGAAAATAAACGGGAGTTTGTAGTAAACGCCGACTATCTTGTCCAGTCTGTGGAGCTAGGGTTGAGGAACAGCTCTATTGCTTCAACTACAAATTCCTTCCAAGTCATATATGGTGACAATTATCTAGACTTTGTCCCAAGGTTTCCTTGTGCGTACATTTTGGATAACAATCTATACCAACAAATTTTTCAAATTTTATCTACAAGTGCCTACCCTATGTTGACATTTCTTAAACAGCCATCGGCCTATATTGTCAAACGTGATGGTGATGGTGTAAGCATTAACACTAGTCGTGCTTTTAGGTTTCCATTCTTTAGGGGAATACCTGAAAGATTGACGTATCAAAAGCTATCTGATGTCAGCGTTCAAAACGAAAGTTTTGAACTCATGAAAAATTATCGAATTGATTTCAATCGCATCGTTCATTGCTTGATTGCTGGTTCTTCTGGTTCTGGAAAGAGCTACGCTTTGACCTATCTAATCTCTGTTATTAATCAATTTGCTCATGTAACAGTCGTGGACCCCAAGTGCGATTCTATCTCTCGCTACTGCTTAAAACAGAACATACCTGTTCTTTATCAAGAGAAAGACTTCTCATCTGATGAATTTGTTTCCAAGGTAAACAGCTTGCTAAAAGTGGAACTAGATACTATCTATGAAAGACAATCGGAGCTTCTTGAAAATCCTTCTAAAAAATTTCAACATCGTTGTCTGGTGATTGATGAATTGCTTGCTTTAACATCTTTGACTTCTAAAAATGTCAAAGATACCTTTTTTGCACTATTATCCAATATTGCACTACTTGGACGAGCAACATCTGTCCACCTAATCCTAGTGAGCCAGCGGATGGATACAAACGCTTTACCTATTGCCGTTAGAGAGCAGTGTAATTTCTTGATACAACTTGGTTTAATCAACAGAAAAACGACAACGTTTTTATTCCCAGACTTAGATTCAGAGACAGGAATTGTCATTCCTAACGGAAAAGGAACTGGTATTGTTCAAGTCATTGATGGTATAACACCACCTAATGTCATGCCATTGCTTATACCAACATTTAAAGGAGAAAATATATGAAAAACATTAACAATAGAATTATAATAAATAGCACTGTCATTACCGATAAACTCTACTACTTACTGCCTTTAGAGTTACTCTTGAGCTTTCTGTGGAGTTTATCTCTAGCAGGTATATGGTTTGTTAGCCAAGTTAGCACCATTATCTCTTGGGACGTTTGGAGCCAAATTTTAGATAATTTTCAAATAGCACAATCTATACTACTTAAAGCAATGACTATCGTTCTTATCATCTATCTTTTAGCGCATATCCTTCTTTGCATCGTATGGATAAAAGAAGATAAGTTTTTCAACTTTTTCCGAACAGTAAATCGATTAAGGATAGTACGAAAACAAATGCTAAAGAGAGGCGGTGAAATCGATAGTGAGGTTGTAAAAGAGTACAAAACTATTGTTCAATCTATCAGATGTACTATAACTCATGAATATATCCTAGTTATTATACCATGGGCAGAAAACTCAGATATTGATACAATTTTACAAAAAAAATTACTTTTTTTGTACGACTATCTTACAAGAGTCTATCGTGAAATATATACATTCTCTCCCAAAGATAGTACTTCACTTAATCATATAATACAAGGGACGAGAAAGCATAATTGATTTGTATACCAGCGGAGCTTGCCGTAAGGCAAGAGCTCCGAGCTGGTTTTATGTTCCAATTTAGTCAGGACAGAACTATACTACTTCTGGGCTTGTTATTGAAGTAGTATAATGTTGTTCCATTGTTCCAAAAATAAAGGAGTTTTAAATGGTAAAAGCACGCAATGTTATGTTTGTTCAACAAATAGACTATTTCAAAACATCAAATATTCAATCTATAATTAAAGAACTAACAGATGTTCTAAAACCAATTCGCTTCGCAGGAATTTTACATGATAAAGACATAGGAAGTGACGGAACTGCTGTAGCTCCTCATATCCATCTTATCCTTCAATTTGAAAGCGCTAGAAGTCTAAATAATCTAGCTAAACTAACTAGTCAACCAATACAATGTTTTGAACAGTGGCGTGGTTCTATAAATAATGCTTACTCTTATTTAGTTCATCATACTTCGTCAGACCAAGATAAATATCAATATTCTCCCAAAGAAGTCATTGCTAACTTTGATTATCTTGTTCTATTAGAGACCATCGAAAAAAATGTGAGAAAAAGGAACGAAGTAAATGATAGTATGATAATAGATAATCTCTTAGATTTGCTTTACGCAGGAGAAATTACGAAATCTGAGATTGAAGAACGACTCACTGGTTCACAATATGCTAAAGCTAAGCATAAAATAGATACAGTTCACTTAAAAAGATTAGAAATTCAAGCTGAATCATGGAGACACGAGATGAAAAATAAAAATGCTATCGTGACTATTATTTGGCTTTTTGGAAAAGCTGGGACAGGAAAAACGAGGTTAGCTCGACAATATGCAGAACAATTTGACCCAAATTATTTTATAACAGGTTCTATACGAGACCCTTTCCAACAGTATAATCTAGAACATGTAGTTATATTAGATGAGTTGAGACCTCATCAATTCGATTATTCCGACTTACTCAAAATGTTTGACCCATACAATGACAGAGCAATGGCTAGCAGTCGTTATTTTGACAAACCTCTTTTAGCTAATGTATACATCATTACAAGTCCATACTCCCCATATAATTTTTTCTTAGAATTAACAAAGAAGAAACAAACAAGCCACATTGATTCTTGGGGACAATTAATGAGAAGACTAACACTAGTCATAGAAATCTCAAAAGAATATCTACAGTTCTATAAGTATTCTCCATTAGACCAGATGTTCTATGTTGACCATATGAAAAAACTATCAAATCCATTTAAAGATGAAAATGAAGAAACAAATATAATTCATAACAACTCTTATGAGCTTTTTCTAGAATTAAATCAGGAGGAAAATAATGAAAAACACATATAATTATCTTTTAAATAGAGAACAAGCTAGTAACTTCCTAGGAATTGATGAAAAATCATTTGATAAGTATATCAGGTCAAGCAATAACTTAAAACGCTTTATGATAGGAAGCAGAGAACGATACACTAGAAAAGAATTAATGCGTTTCATCACAGAAAATTTAGTCTAATTTTAAAATTATGATTGATATATAAATAAAATCTGATTATAATAAATCTGTATTCTATTTTCTATCAATCTTTTTATTTTAGAAAGGATTGAAATTATGGCAAGTATTGTCAAAGTTGGAAAAAAATATAAAGTCCAAATTTCACTTTATAAACAAGGTCAGCACAAAAAAATGATAAAAACTTTTAAAAACAAATCCGATGCTGAGCTATGGGCTTTAGAACAAGAACTAGAAAAAGGAAAGGGGAAAAATTTAGCCGACCGTGATACCTATTTTCCTGATTTCTTTGAACACTGGATTTATCTAGTAAAACAAAAAGATGTTAGAGAAAGTACCTTTCAAAATTATCAAAAAGCTTTAAAAATCATTCAAGAGCTTTTTGATGGTATCAAATTAAAAGACCTAAACGACATTGTTGTCCAAATGAAAATTGATAATTATGCTCAATCTCATTCACGGAAAACTACACACGAATTACTCTTAAAAATAAAAACATCATTGAGATATGCTTATTCTAAAGGATATATAGCAATAGATTTTTTACCTCTAGTAAAAGCTAGAGGCGAAGACAAACCAAAACGAAATAAGTCGCTTTCAATTACTGATTTTAGAAAACTACGAACTTACCTGTTACAACATACAGAAGATGAATTTAATATTCTCGTTCTGCTTGCTTTAGAAACTGGGATGAGAAGAGGGGAATTACTAGGGATTCGTCCAGAATATTTATTTCCATACGGAATTAAAGTAAGAGAATCAATTAGCCCAACTTCTAGCGATACCTCTTTAAAAACTCAAAATTCAAAACGGGATGTCACCATCAATAAAGAAGTCTATGATTTATTAACTGCTATTCCAGTTAAATCAAATGGCTATATTTTTTCAAGAGAGAACTTCCAACAGTCTGCAAAATTAACCAGACTATTGAAAAAAATTGGACTTCCAAGAACAACCTTTCACGGACTCCGTGATACTCATGCTTCTTTCTTATTTTCACAAGATATTGATATTGTATATGTCTCAAGAAGATTAGGACATGTAAATATACAAACCACTCAAAACTATTATCTTGAACTGATGCCAGAAAAAAGACACCAGCAAGACGCTGATGCCTTAAATTTATTAAGCTCTTTATCCAAAGGATAATTTGAACAGACTTGAACCAAAAAGTCCGTACAAAGATTGTCTCAATAGGCTTTTTACTAATGTTTTTGAAATTGAAAAATATCCAAATAAATAAACTATAAACAACAATAATAGAACTATGCTATATTTCTTATTCAAAACATTCCTCCCTATATATTTTTGATTACCAATCTTAATCATTTACAACTACATTCTAACAAACTATAAAAGCGTTTGTCGAATTGAATTTATCAAGCAAGCGACCAACTATCTCATCTTTTTTCTATTTCTGTCAATATGCGTGATAGGTAGTAATGATAGCCAAAAATAGCAAGAGCAAGCAAGAGGATAAGAACTCCTACTCCCAAGCTAATGGCAAGGATAGGGGAGAGAGACCGAACCAAGAATAAGCTCCCAATTACAAGGGCCATTAAGAGAACACTATAAACCAAAATCAAAACAATTGATACTATACGATTTGAACGGTTCACCAGGTCCGTAATGCTACTCCAATTGGTTGACAGATTTTTCACGTCCTTAAAGTAATTGTGGCAAGAAAGGATGACACTGGCAAGGATCCAGGCCACAAGAAGGTAAATCATCGAAAGGATGGGCAAGCCTAGATATAGAGAAAGGCCAAGTAAAGTCAGAACTGGTAAAAAAGACTGGACAGCAAATATAATCCAAAATTTCACTTTCACATAACGAGCAAAGTCAAAGGGTAAACTCTTAAGAAAATCAACATTTTCCCTCTCCAAGGACAAGGCAATTGAATGCAGGCTGGTGATATTGTTATTGACAACTGCTATAAAGAGAGCTATAAAAAACAAGGGTAACCAGTATGGAGGATGAATGTCTGGAACTATCTGAGAATCTCGAATTTTGGAAATCAGACCGATCATCATGAGATAAGGAAGAAAAGCACTTGTAAAAAGCACTGTGACCACGCCAGTTCCCTGTCCCAAGAGGGTGAGGTGGTAGCGTAAAACCATACGGAAAAAGCTCTTTTTATTAGTAGTTGAAATTCTCTCCTTATTGCGACGTTCTTTCTTGACCTTCTCCTCACTATTAAGCAGAATCACGTCATAAAAATGAGGAAGAACCTTCTTTTTGGTCAGGTAAAGCAGGAAGAGAGTTAGTCCTATCCAAGCGAGTAGACCCAGGATGGCTTCTGTCGAAAAAGGAGCCACTGCTATTTTGTAAAAGATATGAAGAGGATAAAGGAGAAATGGAATGTCTCTAACTTTGTCAACAATACTTCCAAAAGTCGACTGTAGAAAGAGGACAAATATTAAAGGTATGAGAACTCCTATCCCAATCATCACATTCGAAAAAATAGACTGATACTTTCTGAAGACCGTAGTCTGAGCCAAGAAATGTACTGCCACTACCATCACTAAAGTAACAGAGACAAATAATAAGGCCAAGGACAGCAGCATCAAAGGCAAGCCCAGCCAAAGAGAAGGAGCTAGCCTAATATAGAGGACTAGAAAATAAGCTAGGATTGGTACAATTCCAGCTAGAGCTGGCAAGAGAACAGACAGTCCTTTGGCAATTATAATCTCTGATTCTTTAAAGGCATAGGGCCTATACGATGCCAAGTCCTTACTCTCATAAAAGACATTGTAAAATGCAGTGAAAGAAGTTGAAAAGGCAAGCACCAGTAAAATAGCAACCATGCTACTAAAAAAACTTGGCATTTCCTCAAAAGGAAAACGAAAGGCTATATTTATAAACATGATAAGCATCAAGAGACTAGAAAAAATGTAAGAACTTAGGACTCTAGCGGAAACATTTACTTTTTTCCCAGGATTTTTAGCTTGCTTCTTTCGTAGGTTAGCCAGATTAGCTTCTTGAGATGAATAGAGGATATTGATATCAACTAATTTTTTAATGACCTTGAGACGCATCTGAAACCTCCTCTTTTCTACCAGCAAGGCTAAGGTAGATACTTTCCAAAGACTGGTCTGGATGGTCTTTCCTCAAGTCCTCTACGCTACCACAATAAATCAAATGCCCCTTTTTTAAAATGGCAATCCGATCACAGACTTGCTCGGCTACCTCTAGGACATGAGTTGAAAACAAGACTGTCTTGCCTTTTTGCGCATGTTCCTTCATCATTTGCTTCAAATCAAAGGCAGCCTGGGGATCCAAACCAGTCAAGGGTTCGTCCAAGATCCAAATATCAGGATCAGACAAGAGTGCCCCGATGACAAAGACTTTCTGACGCATTCCGTGAGAAAGGGTTTCAATAACCTGATAGCGGTTTTCAGCAAAATCAAAAACGTTCAATAGCCTAGCTAGACTAGCCTCCAAGTCAGAGCTGGTCAGATCATAGGATGAGGCGATCAATTCCCAAAATTCATTGGCCGTTAAGCGTAAAAATAAGTCAGGCGAGTCTGCTACGTAGCCAATCTTTCGTTTAATAGCTAAACGATTTTCCGATAACTCCTGACCGTCTACCAAAATACGACCACTGCTGGGTGAAATGATACTGACTAGGGATTTTATAGTGGTCGATTTTCCAGCCCCATTATGGCCAATCAAGCCCATAATCTCTCCATTTTCAATCTGCAAATTGAGATTGCTCAAGGCCTCTTTATCACCATACAACTTACTAACATTTTGAAATTCAATCATGGGATGACTCCTATCTTTATCTATATTACATACCATTATACTAGCACTTTGATACAAAAAAATCAATACTTTATTTTAAGTAGTTAAAATAGTTTTCTTCTATCTTACGCAAACGTTTGAGCTAACCAATACTTTATGATAGAATAAAGAACAAGATTGACAAGTAAGAGGAAACATCATGCAAAATCAAACACTCATGCAATACTTTGAATGGTATCTGCCCCACGACGGTCAGCACTGGACGCGTCTGGCTGAAGATGCTCAACACCTAGCTGATCTGGGAATTAGTCACGTCTGGATGCCACCAGCCTTCAAGGCCACCAACGAAAAAGATGTCGGCTATGGGGTCTATGACCTATTTGACCTTGGTGAGTTCAACCAAAAAGGGACTGTCCGCACCAAGTATGGTTTCAAAGAAGACTATCTTCAATCAATTCAAGCCCTTAAAGCGCAGGGAATTCAACCTATGGCCGATGTGGTTCTCAATCACAAGGCTGCAGCCGATCACATGGAAGCCTTTCAGGTTATCGAAGTGGATCCAGTAGACCGTACGGTTGAACTTGGAGAACCCTTCACCATCAATGGCTGGACTAGCTTTACCTTCGATGGTCGCCAAGATACCTACAATGACTTCCACTGGCACTGGTACCACTTCACAGGTACAGACTATGATGCCAAACGCCGTAAGTCTGGGATTTATCTCATTCAAGGAGACAACAAGGGCTGGGCAAACGAGGAATTGGTCGATAACGAAAACGGTAACTACGACTATCTCATGTATGCCGACCTAGACTTTAAACATCCTGAAGTCATCCAAAATATCTATGACTGGGCTGACTGGTTCATGGAAACGACTGGTATTGCTGGTTTCCGCTTGGATGCCGTCAAACACATCGATTCCTTCTTTATGCGTAATTTTATCCGCGATATGAAGGAAAAATACGGTGAGGATTTCTATGTTTTTGGTGAATTTTGGAATCCTGACAAGGAAGCCAATCTAGACTATCTTGAAAAAACGGAAGAACGCTTTGACCTCGTTGATGTTCGTCTCCACCAGAATCTCTTTGAAGCCAGTCAAGCTGGATCAAGCTACGACCTTCGTGGCATTTTCACAGATAGCTTGGTTGAACTCAAGCCTGACAAGGCTGTAACCTTTGTCGACAACCATGATACCCAACGAGGTCAGGCCCTTGAGTCTACAGTTGAAGAATGGTTCAAACCAACAGCCTATGCCCTCATTCTATTACGCCAAGATGGCCTTCCATGTGTCTTTTACGGAGACTACTATGGTATTTCAGGGAAATACGCCCAAGAAGATTTCAAAGAAGTCCTTGACCGTCTCCTAGCCATCCGAAAAGATTTGGCCTATGGAGAGCAAACAGACTACTTTGATCATGCTAACTGTATCGGTTGGGTACGTTCAGGTGCTGAAAATCAATCCCCAATCGCAGTCCTTATCTCAAATGACCAAGAAAACAGCAAGTCAATGTTTGTCGGCCAAGAATGGGCTAACCAAACCTTTGTAGATTTACTTGAAAACCACCAAGGTCAAATTACAATTGATGAGGAAGGTTATGGACAATTCCCAGTCTCAGAAAGATCTGTAAGTGTCTGGGCAGCCAATACTATCTAATATCTCATAATAACCAAGCCAAGTCCAATCGGATTTGGCTTTTTTGCATTCACAAAAAGACCTACCCAAATGGATAGATCTTTATACTCAATGAAAATCAAAGAGCAAACTAGGAAGCTAGCCGCAGGCTGTACTTGAGTACGGCAAGGTGAAGCTGACGTTGTTTGAATTTAATTTTCGAAGAGTATTACTTGATTACAATTTACCTGCTACTGCATCCAACAATTCTTGGATTTTAGCTTGGTTGCTTCCTCCTGCCATGGCCATATCTGGTTTACCACCACCACGTCCATCGACGATTGGTGCCAATTCTTTGACAAGGTTTCCTGCATGAAGGTCTTTTGTCTTGCTTGCTACAAGGACATTGACTTTGTCACCGATAGCGGCAACTAGGACAAGAAGATCAGAGTAGTCTTTTTGTTTCCAGTTGTCCGCAAAGGTACGAAGGGCACCAGCATCTGATACAGATACTTGGCTAGCAATGTAACGGTGACCATTGACTTCCTTCACATCCTTGAAGATATCGCCTGCGGCTGCAGCTGCGGCTTTTTCTTTCAACTCAGCATTTTCTTTTTGCAATTGACGAAGTTGTTCTTGAAGTCCTTCTACCTTGTGAGGTACTTCTTTAAGTTGAGGTGCTTTCAAGGTTGCTGCGACAGCTTTAAGAGCGTCTTCTTGTTCACGGTAGGCTTCAAAGGCTTCCTTACCAGTCACTGCCAAGATACGGCGAGTTCCTGATCCAATCCCTTCTTCTTTGACAATCTTGAAGAGACCAATCTCAGAAGTGTTGCCAACGTGGGTACCACCACAAAGCTCGATAGAGTAGTCACCGATAGTAACAACACGAACTTCCTTGCCGTATTTCTCACCAAAAAGGGCCATCGCTCCCATTTCCTTGGCAGTGTCAATATCCGTTTCAACTGTCTTCACTTCAAGTGCTTCCCAGATTTTCTCGTTAACTTGCTGTTCAATGGCACGCAATTCTTCAGCAGTTACTGCTTGGAAGTGGGTAAAGTCAAAACGAAGGAATTCGACTTCGTTAAGAGACCCTGCTTGTGTCGCATGGTTTCCAAGGATATTGTGAAGGGCAGCGTGAAGCAAGTGAGTCGCTGTGTGGTTTTTCATGACACGGTGACGACGATTGGTATCAATTGCCAAGGTATATTCTTGGTTCAAGGCAAGCGGTGCAAGGACTTCAACAGTGTGAAGAGCTTGTCCGTTTGGTGCTTTTTGAACATTTGTCACAGTAGCCACGACCTTACCTGACTCATCCAAGATTTGTCCGTGGTCAGCTACCTGTCCACCCATTTCAGCGTAGAATGGCGTTTCCGCAAAAATAAGTGAGGCAGTTCCTTCTGATACAGCTTCTACTTCTGCATTGTCAGCCACGATAGCGACCAATTTAGAAGACAATTGAGATGCTTCATAGTTAAAGCGGCTTTCCACTGTGATGTTTTGAAGGGTTTCATTTTGCATTCCCATTGAGCCACCCTTGACAGCTGAGGCACGCGCGCGTTCTTGCTGTTCTTTCATGGCTGCTTCAAAACCTTCACGGTCTACAGTCATGCCAGCTTCTTCAGCAATTTCTTCTGTCAATTCAACTGGAAATCCATAAGTGTCATAAAGTTTAAATACATCTGAACCAGCAATGACAGATTGACCTTTTTCTTTCAAGTCTGCTACGATACCTTGGGCAAAGTGTTGACCTGAGTGAAGGGTACGGGCAAATGATTCTTCTTCGCTCTTAACGATTTTTTCGATAAAGTCACGTTTTTCAAGCACTTCTGGGTAATAGCTTTCCATGATTTTTCCAACAGTTGGAACGAGTTTGTAAAGGAAAGTTTCATTGATACCCAATTTTTGACCATGCATAGAAGCACGACGGAGAAGACGACGAAGGACATAACCACGACCTTCATTTCCTGGAAGAGCACCATCACCGATGGCAAATGAAAGTGAACGGATGTGGTCAGCGATAACCTTAAAGCTCATGTTGTCGCCATCTTGGTCATAGACCTTACCAGACAATTTCTCCACTTCACGAATGATTGGCATGAAGAGGTCCGTTTCGAAGTTGGTCTTAGCCCCTTGGATAACTGCCACCAAACGTTCCAAACCAGCGCCCGTATCAATGTTCTTGTGTGGCAATTCCTTGTATTCGCTACGAGGAACAGCAGGGTCTGCGTTAAATTGTGACAAAACGATGTTCCAGATTTCGATGTAACGGTCATTTTCGATGTCTTCTGCAAGAAGGCGAAGACCGATATTTTCTGGGTCAAAAGCTTCTCCACGGTCAAAGAAAATCTCTGTATCTGGTCCAGAAGGTCCTGCACCGATTTCCCAGAAGTTGTCCTCGATTGGAATCAAATGACTTGGATCCACTCCCACTTCAATCCAGCGGTTGTATGAATCTTTATCTTCTGGATAGTAGGTCATATAAAGTTTTTCAGCTGGGAAGTCAAACCATTCAGGGCTTGTCAAAAGCTCATATGCCCAAGTGATAGCTTCATCACGGAAGTAATCCCCGATTGAGAAGTTCCCCAACATTTCAAACATGGTATGGTGACGTGCTGTCTTCCCTACGTTTTCAATGTCGTTTGTACGGATAGCCTTTTGCGCATTGGTAATACGTGGATTTTCAGGGATAATGGTTCCGTCAAAGTATTTCTTAAGGGTTGCTACCCCAGAGTTGATCCACAAAAGAGTTGGGTCATTTACAGGAACCAAACTCACTGATGGTTCTACAGAGTGACCTTTGGTCGCCCAGAAATCAAGCCACATTTGGCGTACTTGTGCACTAGATAGTTGTTTCATATTGTCTCCTTATTTACTTGTTTAATGTGATTGGCTTTCCAGCATTTCCACATAGTCAATCGCGACACAGAGGGAAATGACTAGGTCTGCATAAGCGTCCTCAAGAACCGTTACGTTATAGGTAGAGGTCAGATGGAAGAGTTCCTTCTTAATTTCCGCAATCAGCTGATCGCGATCAT
Organism: uncultured Streptococcus sp.; assembly: GCF_963516515.1. Lineage (GTDB taxonomy): Bacteria > Bacillota > Bacilli > Lactobacillales > Streptococcaceae > Streptococcus. Next base: position 62,149 of record NZ_CAUQCJ010000007.1, read on the forward strand.
CCAGCAATTTGAAATCCAAATCCCAGATATTGCCCTCGATACGAAGACCTAGATTATCAAACTCATACTTATCTCGCCAGAAGGTCAACTTCTTACGAATGACAAAACTCGAGCCATCCCGAAGCTGAATCTCAAAACGAGGGAGCAAGGTCAAGATTTCTTTACTGATCTGACTGACTTGTTCACCATAGGCGTCATAGATAGTAAAGGTTTTGGGAATTTGGAAAAATGATCCCTCCACCTGATAGGCGATTTCTCCTCTATCATCCTTGATAGCAAAGCGTTCGCCTCCAAGACGAAACTTTTGTTTAACAAGAAATGTTTTCATCAACACCTCCAAAAATCAAAAAACAAGCTCATATCACGAAGGGCGAAAAACCGCGGTACCACCTTCATTCAATGAACTTGTCATTCTCTTATTCTTATGCAATTGTATGATTGAGTAGCATGACTTTCTAGCTTAGATGGCTCGCAGCACCGCCATTTCTCTGGACTAAGACAAGTGAAAATCAATTCTCAACTTTATTATTATAACGTTTTTTGGGTTCTTCGTCAACTGGAAATCATCTTATGAGATAGACACTGTCATTAAAGGCTAACTTCTCAAAGTAACTTCCACTTGCCTGACCAAAGTGGAAATTAGTCTAAAACGGATTTTTATGGTGGAATTAAGTGTGAGACGTTT